>NZ_JBJJLR010000041.1:0-50802 GCF_046230975.1 Pseudomonas sp. KCJK9058 | reverse complement strand
AGCCCGCACAAGGCGGGCTTCTATTGGTGCCAGGTAGCGATAAATCGCCATAGGCCAACTGATTCTGGTGCGGAGACAGGAGTCAAATCGCGCTTCAATGTATTGATTAGATTAAAAAAACACCAAAAAATAAAATCTCTACCCTTAAAATTATCCTAATGCTGCTCAGCATTAACTATGCTATTAATTCAACCGATCAGACCGACTACCGGCATTTGCAAGAGGCCTGAGACTACTCAATGCAATTTTTTAACAACTGTAGCTTAACCGCAATATTCACAGCTAGCATTTCGCTGAACAACAAATGCTCCAAAATCAAAATTTTTAAGGCTAAATTCCAGACGCTTATTTGTTACACCCATGAATTCTAATGGAGCACCAAATATCACTTTTATCGCTTCCGTCGCTGTAATCGATGCAGAGAGGCTGCAGAGAGGACCCAAGCTTCCAATTTTTCTATGCTTTCTATTCAGCTTTTTCACGCCAAACAACTCCATCGCATTGATCGGAGCAAGAACCCTGTCAAAACAATGAAAACAAGCTGTAGCGCCTGGAATGACAACCTGCCCTACTAACGTTAGATGCAGATTGTAGCCTCCACCGATAATGTGCGATATTCTATTTTTCAAACAATAATCAGAAATAATCTTAGACGTCTGGTCAACGCTCGGATAATCAGCGCAGTTTATAACCATGCCTGGCAAGCTCTGAAGCTGCTCCAGATCCTCAACTGACTGCATTCTTTTCGTGCAAATAGTCAACTCAACGCCGTAGCAGCGCTTTATATTTTCATAAGCAGCGACTACCTTTGGAACCCCGATATTTTCCTCAAAAAAAAGATCCTGCCTATGGAGATTTGACTCCTCAACGACATCATCATCCATGACAGTAATATTTTGTACGCCTGCCTTGACCAAGCAATGCAAAACCCAAGTACCTACTGCGCCGAGCCCCACAATCAAAACAGCTTTATCCGCTCCTTTCTGGAGCGACTTGTTGACTTCTGACGTAGAGTGAAAAAAGCCTTCGAGTGTATTTATTATCCTAGGAAACGAACATAGAATAGACTGTTCGTACTCCTCATCAACCTCAATCAACACATACTTAGATTTAAGAAACAGTACAAGACTACATAGTTCATCTAGCAACACCTCAGGAAACAGGTCACCAATTGAACTTACTGTCATTACACCATCAAATTGATGAAGCAATTCAATGATACCTGAGTACTCCAGCTCAATTGAAAATCCAACTCGAAGGTTACTGTCAAAAAACTCAACTGTTCCAGCACGATGAACAAGTGCAATGCAGCTTCTAAGCCTAAAAACTTTATTTTCCACAGACATTGCAATTATCCCTAGCTGAAATCTGCACCCACTCAATTTCACCTTTCCCAGTCATAAACTCTCCTCGCTCGGATAGTCTAGACCGATATGCATCACCACCAGCAAGATAACTCAGAAGTTGCATACAAGCGTACGATGCTGCGAATAGGGCCATACTGCCAAGCCCACCACTACCTCCAATTACATGAGTGTCAGTGGTGCTAGACTCATGAACTTTATAAGACGGCTTCCAATCAGCTAATGCTACAGTAAAAAAGCTACTTGAGCAGTCAACACAATTCGACTCACCGGGAATATAAAAGTCCCCTGTACTCATCAGATGGGCGTCAAAACCACCAGCAACATAGAGCGGAATATTCTTCGCCCACAAATAGCGCCCTAGCTTTACTGAAGTGTGACCAATATACGGCTCATCTGCAGTATTGACGATCAATGAGGTGCCATCTACAAGTTCGGAAAGTTCAGTAGATGGCAGTAACTTCTCTTGCACACACACCACATTAACTTCCGAGTTGATTTTCCGAAGATAACGTTCTAATACGTGTACTTTTGGCTGCCCCACATCATGCGTTGAATAGTATAGATGCCTCTCATAAGATTGCAACTGAAGCTTCTTATGATCAACAATCGTAAATTTTGACACACCTGCTCTCGCAAGGCTTATAGCGATTGCCGAGCCAACTGCACCAACCCCAAAAATTACACAGTGAGCATCTACTATTCGCTTATGGGCAACTTCTGCCGGCAACCCAAAAATCCAATCTGACAGGAAGTTTAGTTGCCGCGAATATCGAGAGCTTTGGTCTATATTTGATGGCGACTCAAGGACACCATTATCGATCAAATATTTTAACACTGACACTAGCTCATCGAGATCAAACTCAAATCCCAACTTCTCTATGTGCTCGGATACCGTACTAACACCATCAAGCGCCGACAGCAATTCACTAAAAGCGGGGTCAATCTGGATAGATAACTTTTGCCTAGTGTTTATATGGTAAAACTGAATACTGCAAACATCGGCATCAGACATGGACACGTAAACATCCACGCTATCTTTAATTTTTAAGACAGTATCCTGTATGAAAGCTTCCATTCTTAACCCTACCGAATAAGAAAAGGTGCCAACCTATTGGCACCTTCCCAAAATCAATATTGCAATACGCCAGCGTTTGCCTCGAGATATTCATCCCAAGAATCCAGACTACCGTCGTCGGAACCGATAGCCGGACGAGTGCATACTCTGGTACAGCAATCGCTTCTGCTGCCGGAACAAGTAGTGGTGTACTTCGTTCCAGCTTCAGGGTGTTCATTCACCTCAGAAAATTTTAAGCTAACCTTCTTTTTGACCATTGCTAACTCCGTTTACGTTATGGACACAGAGCGAAAACGATACCATAATGGCATAGTCATGTCACTCACAGATTTTAAACCTGGAGTTACCAATGCAAGGAAGTTCAAAAGAGAGACAATTCGTCGTAACTGGCGCAAAAACAAACAACTTGAAGAATTTAAATGTCGCTATAAATTTAAACACTATCACAGCTATAACAGGCATTAGTGGCGGCGGAAAATCATCATTAGCATACGGTACAATTTTCTCGATCTGCAAACAACAATTTAGCCAGCTTGAGCATGGATCATACGACCATGCAACATATAATGCAGATTCATTTCATGGCGCCCTTCCTGCAGTGGCGCTAACCCAAAATAATTTTAACTCAAACCCAAAGTCTACTATCTACTCGTATTTAGATATACCTAGCTATCTCTATTCAATGGCACCGAGCACTCACACTGACATTGATCAAACCATTCTTCGCTTAAACAAGCCAGGCAATGAGTGTTCTCATTGCGGAGGAAGCCGACACTCGTTTTCACTATGTGAGGACTTATTGGTAGATCACTCCAAGTCTTTAGAAAGGATGCCATTTAAATGTTGGACAGGCGCCAACCTTTCTAAACACGGAGCACTACTTCGAGCCTTTTGCGAAGACGAAGGAATAGACTTAAAGAAAACCATCTCGGATCTGCCAGTTTCACACCGAAAAAAGCTATTGACTGGCGAGTCTTCCAATAAATTTAGAATCAGCTTTACGTTTTCGGGCAAGAGAAGAACTAGAGAAGAACGCTATGTTGGGCCAATGAAAATATTGGAGCAGTGCTCCCAGAGCAATAAAATTTCCGAATACGATCTTTTTAGAAAGTTCTCGAAACCCTCTCCTTGTATTCATTGCGATTCTACAGGGATAGATCGTGAAAAATTTATCAAAAGTAAGCTTTACAGCATTTCACTATTCGACCTCATAAGACTTCCAGTCTCAGATCTTGCTGAGAAATTAAAAAAAGTACGGCATAGCTCTTCTCCACCTCTCAACTCACTAATAAGGCAACTGGACACATTAATAGAGCTTGACCTAGGATACCTTACACTAGCTCGCCAAATCCCAAGCTTATCAGGAGGGGAACTACAAAAGGTCCGGTTTGCCCAGATATGCAACACACAAATATCAGGCATACTATTCGTCCTTGACGAAATATCCTCCCAAGTTTCCAAAAACCATCACCAACTCCTAATCCAAAAAATGAAGGAAATTTGCGACCGCGGAAATACGATCGTGATGATTGAACACAATGACTTCTTCATAAGCGCTGCTGATAATATTATATGTGTAGGCCCCGCCCCGGGAGATGAGGGTGGCTATATAGTTCCGTACACCCCTCCTCCTCCCATCGAAGCTAGGAAATACGAAAAGACCACAGAAAGTGACTTGATTCCCCTCCCGAAAGTTAGCCATAACAATGTGAAAGACATTTCGGCATCAATACCGAAAAACTCAATAACTGCCGTGTGTGGTGTTTCAGGCTCTGGTAAATCTTCATTTGCGCTCGCAATCTCCCAAACCCTACCACAAGTAAACTATGTATCGCAAAAACAGATGCGTGGAAATATTAGATCTACAATTTCAACCGCGTTAGACTTGAGCAATACAGTTGCAAGTATTTACTCCAAAATCATGGGGGTATCAAAAGACTTTTTCCTGCTGCAACCAGGTAAAGCTGGCTGCTGCACTGAGTGCGGCGGCACAGGATTAGTTGAATTCAGTAGAACCTTCGAAAAAACACTGAAAATTTCTTGCCCGACCTGTGATGGAGCATCATTCTCAAACGTAGTTGATGACTTCCGAATATCAGAGCTAAACATAAAAGATTTCTACAGTCGAGAGCTTCACTCTTTCCCTAAAGAGATTTTAGATCAGAGCAAGAAAATCTCCAGCATTGTAAAGATTTCCGAGGCACTAGGAATATCTCACCTAAGTATAGGTAGAAAAGTCGGAAGCTTATCTGGCGGAGAGTCTCGTCGAGTAAAACTTCTACAAGCTCTAATCTCGCCCAACAAAGAAAAAATTCTGATTATAGATGAACCTGGGGCAGGGCTTGACAGCTTATCAGCTGTAAAGGCCATAGGCCATTTACATCAGTATGCTAAGAGCTTTAAGGCGATCTTAGTTATAGATCATAAACCTGAAATCTTAAACCAATGTGACTACCTTTTAGAATTCGGCCCTGGGGCAGGTCCCGACGGTGGCAAGATAATATATGCCGGCCCCCCAGCGTTTAATGCTTAGGCTCTGTACGAAAAGAGTTGTCGCGAACACCGCATTGAACAAGCCAGTGAGACCATGGCGACATAGCTTTTCGCGAGCTTGTCGAAGCGTGTGACGATCCTGCGATTCTCTTTCAGCCAGCCAAACATGCGCTCAATGATGTTGCGCTGCCAGTACTTGGGCCGATCAAAAAGTCTGGGTAAACCAGGCTTGGGTTTGCGCTTCATTGAGCGCAGTGGGATGACAGGCTGCATCCGATATTGACCGCAGTCGCGGCGTAACGCTTCGGCGTCGTAGCCCTTGTCGGCAAGCAGCCATTTATAGCGTTTACGCAGACGACCACGTTGGCTTGAGGGAATGCTGACTCCGTCACTCAGAGGCTGGGCGTAGCTGATGTCACTGGCTTGACCTCCAGAGGGAAGGAAGCGCAGCGGTATCCCGTTGGCGTCGCAGAGCATGTGAATCATGGTTGTCAGGCCGTCGCGACTTCGACCTAGAGCGTGATCGGCCGGCTCGTCAGGCCCCATTTTTTCCGAGCGCCAGATGAGGCTCGGGTTGCGCGTACTGCGGTTGAGTCGATCATCCAGGTTTTCAGTTCGATCAAACCCTGCTCATTTAACCTCAGGTGCAGACGTTTGAGCATCTGATCGAATGTGCCCTGATTTCGCCACACCCGAAACCTTTGATACACCGTTGACCACGGGCCGAAGCGCTCCGGCATATCTCGCCACGCCGCACCCTAACAGAGCACCCTGAGCACGCCATCGAGCATTAGTCGGTCGCTAAGGCGCAGGCGCCCTCGGCCATGGGTTTCGATGAGGAGATCGGAGACCAAACCCCAGGTCTCGACCCAGAGTTCGTAACTCTTTGCCATCACAGAATTCCTTTCCGTCGATGGCGGGGAACTCTACAAAATCTCAACGTTCAAGGCGCGGCGACTGGGTTTCTCAGGATTTCGTAGAGAGCCTAGGGCGCGTGTAAGCAACTCCTACTTATGCTAGCTTTTTGATATGATAGGGATTTGTGGCATCTAAGGATGAGTGAGCTTCCACATGCCCTTGTTAATACCTGAGGATCTAACGGAGCCTGGCACCCACGCCTTGGTCATCGGCATCAGCGCTTACCAGTTCCTGGAAGGCGGTGACGACGTAAACACCGATAACGAACACCTAGGATTAAAGCAGCTATCGTCTGCCGCCCGTTCGGCATCGGAGTTCGCCGCCTGGCTCTTGGACGGCCACAACATGCCTGAGCTTCCTTTGCGCAGCCTGAGGGTGCTCCTTGCTCCTGCACCGGGGGAGGTCATCCACCCTGCGGTTCAGAGCCTGATGAAGGGCGTTCACGCGCCAACCCGTGCGAACGTTGAACAAGCCATACTCGACTTCATGAATGCTACCGAGAGCCATTCCGAGAACATGGCAATTATTTATGTCGCCGGACATGGCGTTCAGTTTACGAACGAAGGTGCCGTATTACTGCTGAGCGACTTTGGAAGCCCGAGCCACAAGCGTAGCAAATATGCCGGTGCGGTTGACATGACCGCTATCCACAAAGCGATGAATTATGAGGATAACGCAAATACGCAGTTTTGGTTCTTGGACTTGTGTCGGGGTCTTGCACCAGACACCGAAGACTACGACAAACTAGGCGGAATATTCGAGCTAGACATAAACCGAGGCGAACCGACTAACGCCTCGCCCATGTTCTTATCCTCCTCCAGTGGTCAAGCCTCCTACGGAACACCTAATAAAGTCACGCTCTTTAATGAAGCGTTGATGGTGGGACTGAAGGAAGGTTACGCTGCAAAAACAGACAAGCCAAACGACCCAACATGGCGCGTATCCACTACCAGTCTCATAGAATATCTACCATCCGCTGTCGAAATTTTGGCCGCCGCAAATGGAAGAATACAAAAAGTCGATATTAGTGGTCGGGTTATAAATTCCTGCCTCCATGAATGCCTTTCTCCTCCAAACGTAGATCTCACTGTTACCATTTGTCAAACTAAGAACCCCAGCAACTATTCAGCCGAACTCAGTTTCAGAGGGAAAAAAGTAGGCCACACATTAACAAGCTGGCCTACCAAGACAAAAATTCGAGCTGGATTATATCTAGTCAAGGTAACTACAGCTTCACCGCCAGATATTCAAATGGATCCCTATAGCATTGAGCCCCCTACTAGCGAGATGGAGCTACCTCTATAATGATCTCCGAGAGCACAAAATATGGGCAGCTAAAGGTTGATATTTTTTCAAAGGTCAACTTTGGTGGAAAAGCCACCCCAATCGAAATCAGAAATGATGAGCTTGTACTGATAGAATCTTCATCCAATCAGCGTCTTTTTGACCTTCCTGTAGGTATCTACGAAGTAAGCGCTGTGCTTGAAGATGGACGGCGACAGAAACATACGGTGGAAGTAAACGAGTCTGAGACCGCTAATGTTTCGCTAAAACCAAATCTATCAACCCAGCCCGAGGCTCCAGTATTTGCGTTCAGCTTTATGTCAGCTGAAAAACTACAGACCCTTGAAAGTCCGACCCAAGATGTCAAATTAATTCGCGCTAGTCGAAATGTTACAATTTACCCTGAAAATGGTTTTTGGATCGTCCGTCACCGGGAAGAAATGGAGCAGGTTGCATATGCAATCATTCAAAAAGGGGAAGATGTATACGACGTAAGCCTTCCCATTAGCGCCGGCGACCACCATCTATCCGTTACGTGCCATATTAAAACGTCGACTCAGCCCCCCAATAACAAGTTGCAGATAAATATCTCCCAAAGTAGAAGTTTATCGGCCGCCTTGGAAAGCATGTTCATTTCGGGGCAAATTGGCTCTGGCGCAAGGCTTGCAGGCAGCGCAGTCACGACCTTAATGAAAAGATATGTAGATCCCACTGGTGCCATACTAGCTGCACTCGTACTCAAGAAAGCTGGAAAGCTTGGTTTGTACCAGAGACAGTTAGAACAAATCATCGCTCAATTTCCCTGGCTACCGGACGCCAAAATATTACTTTCCAGCATCTTGATGGCGAAGCCAGGCGAGCGCGAAAGGGCCATTCAATTGGCTTATGAGGCAAGCCAGGAACGAATCCTTTACACCGAATCATTCTCCATACTGATGAGCCTGCTTCGTTACGCACCTGAAACTGATAACAGTGCCCTTTGCAAAAAAGCGCTGACGAATATTGCCAAGACCGCGCCCGAAGTAGATTGGAGTTCAATTTACCTGTGCAAGACCTTCACGGACAATAGCCATGCTTGAAATTCAATTCCTCCCGGCTCGTGAAGGTGATTCAATCTGGCTGCGATGGGGAGATGATTTGGCCTTCCAAATGCTAGTTGACATGGGAACGGCGAAAACAGGACTTGCGCTTCGTAAGCGGCTAGAAGCCCTTCCTGAAGACAGGCGAAATTTTGAGCTTGTAGTCATCACCCACATTGATTGTGATCACATCAACGGCGTACTCTCAGCGCTGGTTGACAATGCACCTATTCCTGGTCTGTCTGTAAAAGACTTTTGGTTCAATGGCTTAGCTCATCTCGAATACACCCCTAGTTCCGATCCGCTTGAGGAACTGGGTGCAGTGCAAGGTGAAAAGCTTGGTGAGTGGCTCAAAGACAAACCATGGAATTTCCAATTTGGTGGCGGGCCGGTATGCAGAGACCCTAACCAAGCGCCCCCGGTGGTAGAGTTAGCTGACGGGCTGCAGATTACGGTATTAGGACCCACGCCACAGCGCCTCAAGCAACTTCTACCGACTTGGCAAAAAGAATGGCGGGAGGCGCTCGCCAAATACAAAGACAAAGAAGGCGATGAAGGCTGCAAACTTGAGGCCCTAGGCGCATCTAAGCAACTCACATTAACGGACACCTTAAGTCTAATAAAGCTTGCCAACAAGCGAACCAAATCAGACAACAGTCGAGCAAACGGTAGCAGCATTGCATTGCTGATAGAATATAAAGGTAAACGCGTATTGTTGAGCGGCGATGCTTTTGCATCAGATTTGGTGGAAGCAATCCAAAGCATTGATGCAAACGATCCTATTAGGCTGGATGCATTCAAACTTCCTCATCATGGTAGCAGCAAAAATGTCTCCCGCGAGCTAGTTAAGAGCGTTGTGTGCGATCATTGGATCATTTCAACAGACGGCAATCGTTTTCGACATCCTGATGATGAGGCAGTAGCAAGGCTGATCTATTACAGCGCTGCACGTCCGGCACGTCTCGGCTTCAACATCCAGAGCGAGATAAATGAGAGATGGGATAATGAAGCGTGGCGTAAGCAATTCGGCTACGTTACGAGCTATGGTGACAGCGAGAATGGGCTCACACTGACCTACGGCCCACCTAAGCCTGTGTAAGTGCTAGTCAAGCGTCCTCAGCGGAGGGCTTCGAGGCGCTCTTGCCGTGGAATTGCACGCCGCGATCACATAACTGATCGCACTGACGATCTTTGGTCAGGTGGGATTTATGGAGCGCTTACGCAAAGTCCGCCAACACATTCCGACTGCCGCGCATCACTAATACCGGGCCCTTGGTCGGATCAGCACCATTTCACGAAAGGTAACCACCTATCACAGTGCTCCTTGACGCTGCCGTAGTGACCGCCGCCGAACATGTCTTTCAGCGCCTGAGGTCCTGCGTAGCTCAACTGCCTGCCGTAGCCGAAATTGCGGCCATCACGTCTACCCAGCAATGCCATTTCAGTCACCTCATCGTCCGTTCTCCGATCCTCGCCCCACGTCATCCCGCCAAGAGTGCTGAGTGTTATCAGGGATCAAGGCCCCTGCGACCTGTGGGGATGTCCTCTAACGCAGGACTGGCGGCTCCTTACGACCGGGAGCAAGGGCATCTCATGATCTGGCCTCCTGGACACCGTTACCGGTGGGCGGGTGGAGGCTGCACTGGCTGACGAAACCAGCGCCTGAAGATCCTGAGCCGGGTGAACGCAGCAATGCGATGACCGGGGCATGCCTGACTGTCAGTCAGGTGCAGTCCATTCCTTGGTCTGCGGCACCATCATCTACATCGCTGTTGCTGGTGACATCGGCGTTTGTCACGCCGATTGTCACGAGTGAAGTTGCCGCAAAGCCAAATGCGATGAGGGCTGCAGCAGTGTTAGACGCGCCCGTCTCTTTCCAGGAGAAAGAGACGGGCGCAGGTTGGCGCAAGATTCGGCCAAGCGGATAGGTTGCTGCAGAGCAGCGAAATAGGAAGTGTTGTCTGGCACACGAGGGCCATGATCTGAAGTAGGCATCCATCACCGGGGAGGTGACCGGGCGAGCTGCCGGATGCGAATCGCCATTTGGGGGGAGAACCACCGCAGGAGCGGCGTGACCTTGAAGGCTCGGGTCACCTGGGGCGCTGTCAACGACAGCCTTTGCACTGTCTTTTCTACGCTCGCAATCCGAGAGGGTCAAGCGACTCGCCCGCTGGATTTTGCAGTTGAAAATGACGTTGGGCGTGTACGGAATCCCGTGGTTTCCAGTGGCCGATGTGGTGCTTTTGATCTTTTTAGGTAAGGTCCATCCAAACAGGGCGGCTTTGCAGCCCTGTTTGGATGGACCCGCATGGAAAGCGGATCATCGAAACTTCAAAGCCGTGCGCTCACTCGACTGCGCCACGCCTTGCTCTTAGGCTAGAAACGTTTGCCCCGGTCTGATTCGCGAACTCATGCGGCGAGATATGCTCCCGCCGGTTCGCTTCGAGGTAACGGCTCCACCAACTCATAATCATTCGACGTTCCTCCAGGAACTCGGCCTTGTGGATATACGCCGCCCGTACATTGTTGCGCTCCCTGTGGCTCATCTGCCGCTCGATAGCGGTCTCTGACCACAGCCCGGACTCGACCAAGGCACTGCACGCCATGGACCGAAAGCCATGCCCGCAGATTTCGGTCTTGGTGTCGTAGCCCATGTTCCGCAAAGCGCTGTTGACCGTGTTCTCGGACATTGGCTTCCATGAACGAGCGTCACTGGTGAACACCAAATCGAAGTACCCCGTGATCGCATGAATCTGTTCGAGCAACGCCACCGCTTGCTGTGAAAGCGGGACCAGATGGATGTCTCCCGCCATCTTCGTCCCTCTGGTCGAATACGGAACGCCATCCAACGCGGGCCGCGTGTCAGGTATCTCCCAGATACCCCGCTTCAGGTCGAACTCACTCCAGCGCGCGAAGCGCAGTTCGCTGGACCGGACAAACACATGCAGCGACAGCATGACTGTCAGCCGAGTGAGCGTGCGTCCCTTATAGTTCTCGATGCGGTCCATTAACTCAGGCAGGCGTGACAGAGGGAGTGCAGGCCGGTGCGTAACCCGTGGTGCGCTGATGAAGCCCTCAAGGTCATATGCAGGGTTCACCGTGATCAGCCGCTGCCGCTTCGCCTCACGCATGATGCTTTGCAGGTAGTTTTGTACCCTCAAGGCCACATCGATCGTGCCGCGTTTCTTGATCTCTTCCAGCGGCTGCATGAGGTCGAAGGTATCCAGATCAACAATGGCGCGTGCGCCGAGCAGCGGGAACACGTGAGTCTTCAAACGAGTCAGCACAGTCCTCGCATGGCCAGGCGCCCACTTCACGGACATTTCCTTATGCCAGTCCAAGGCAACGCGCTCGAATGTGTGGCCTCTGACAACCGCCTCGGCCTTGGCCTGCTGCTTGGACGCAATCGGATCAATGCCTTCAGCCAGCATTCGCTTAGTCTCCAGACGCTTCTGCCGAGCATCTGCGAGACCGATGACGGGATAGTTGCCAAACGAGGTCAGCCCCTCTCGCCCATCCGGTTTCACATACCGGAAGCGCCAGCCTTTGCGGCCATTGGGGTAAACGAGGAGGTAAAGACCGTCACCGTCGAAAAGCTTGTATGGGCGGTCAGTAGGTTTGGCCGAGCGGCATGCGGTGTCGGTCAGGGGAGCAGTAGTACGAGCCATAAGGGTAAACCCCTTTATCGAATCGACTTTATCCCAAATGTTACCCCTAAATCGGCTGGCAGCTGTCGGAATCCGACGGAACGCCATAACGAAAAAACCCGCCAGAAGGCGGGTTTTACGGGGGTTCCAGAGATTTTGGTAGCCTTCGCTGGAACCTGAACTGGTGCCGGAGACAGGAATCGAACCTGCGACCTTCGCGTTACGAGTGCGCTGCTCTACCGACTGAGCTACACCGGCGTGTAGCGCAACGTACCACTGCTCACACCCGCAACGCAAACCCCTGTTTCCGCTGGTTTATTGCCCTGCCCTCAAGCCCCCTTGCACCCTTTGGGCGCCAGGTCTTCCTCGATGTCGGTCGTGCACGCCCAGCCGCTGGCCGAACGCGTCAGGGTCAGGGCCTTGCCCAGCGCGTTGGCAGGCGCATCCACCAGGGTGCAGACAATACTGCCGCTGCCATCTGCGGCCTTGCCGCTCGCCGTAATCGCACAATGCGCGGTCGCCGGCTGGCCACCCAGGGCGGCAACATCCGCTACATCCTTTCCATCATTCAACCGCAGATCCATCGCCGTCTTCAGCGCGCTGATCTCCAGCAACCCGGCCGCGGCCTTGGAGCGTGCCTGGTGGTTGGTGTACATCGGTAAGGCGATGGTCGCCAGAATGCCGATGATCGCGACGACGATCATCAGTTCGATCAGGGTGATACCGCGTTGCCCTTTCATGAACGTAGTTCCTTTTTGATTCGCTTACACATTGAGGTCAGTTGCGCCCCAACCGGCAGCGGCGCAGTAGGCCTGAACAGACACCTTTTGTCACCCCTGCCCGCACGGGCGTCATCTTCGCTGAACTACTCTAGTGAGCATCACGGACGCGTGCCCTTGCATGGACGCGGCAAGCTGTTTCCAGGCTTGTCGCCGGGGCTGAACAAGGACCTTTGCATGACTTCATCTTCACTTCTCTACCGCTGGCACGGCACCGACGCCAATGGCACGCCGGTCAGCGGCCAAACACCCGGGCGCAGCCCGGCTTATGTGCGCGCCGGGCTGATTCGCCAGGGCATCACGGTGGCGAGTTTGCGGCCGTCCAGCGGGCTGGCGTTCAGCTTGCCAAAGCGGCGCGAAAAGGCTGACCCGGCGGGGTTCAGCCGGCAGTTGGCGACGTTGCTCAAGGCCGGGGTGCCGCTGCTGCAGGCGTTCGAGGTGATGGGCCGCAGCGGTTGCGATGCGGCGCAGGCGACGTTGCTGGAAAGATTGAAACAGGATGTGGCCTCGGGCCTGGGGTTGGCGGATGCGTTGCAGCGTCACCCGGCATGGTTCGATGCGCTGTATTGCAACCTGGTACGGGTGGGCGAGCAGTCCGGTACGCTCGACCGGCAGCTGGAGCAGCTGGCCGGCATGCTGGAGCAGCGTCGGGTGCTGCACAAGAAGGTGCGCAAGGCGATGATCTACCCGCTGCTGCTGTTGCTGACCGGGCTGGGGGTGTCGGCGATCTTGTTGCTGGAGGTGATTCCTAAATTCGAGAGCATGTTCTCGGGCATGGGCGCGGCGTTGCCGACATTTACCCAATGGGTGATCAACTTGTCCACAGGGCTGAGCCGGTTTGCGCCGCTGCTGCTGGTGATGGGCTTGGTGCTGGGTGTTGCCGTGCGCCAGCTTTACCGGCAGCACGCGCCGGCGCGCCTGTGGATATCTCGGCGGGTGCTGGGCTTGCCCGTGTTTGGCAAGTTGCTGGGGCAGGCCGCGCTGGCGCGGTTTGCGCGTAGCCTGGCAACGTCCTACGGCGCCGGGGTGCCGTTACTGGATGCGCTGGGGACGGTGGCGCGGGTAACGGGTGGCGACCTGCACGAGCAGGCGGTGTTGCGGCTGCGCCAAGGCATGGCCAATGGGCAAGGGCTGAACCAGGCGATGGCCGGTGAACCGTTGTTTCCCCCCTTGCTGGTGCAGTTGACGGCCATCGGTGAATCCAGCGGCACGCTGGACCAGATGCTGGAAAAAGCCGCCAGCCATTACGAGGAACAGGTCAGCCAGGCGCTGGACCAGTTGACCAGCCTACTGGAGCCGGCCATCGTGCTGATCCTGGGCTTGCTGGTGGGTGGCCTGGTGGTGGCGATGTACCTGCCGATCTTCCAGTTGGGTAGTTTGATCTGAACATGACTTTATGGGCTTTGCTGGCTGAACAGCCAGCGTATTTCCTCTCCCTTGCCACGGTGCTCGGCCTGCTGGTGGGCAGCTTTATCAACGTGCTGGTGTATCGCCTGCCGATCATGCTGGAGCGGCAATGGCAGCGTGAGGCGCAAGAGGTATTGGGGCTGCCGACCACGCAGCACCCGCGTTTCGACCTGTGCCTGCCGGCCTCCCGGTGCCCACACTGCGCGCACCGGATTCGTGCGTGGGAAAACATTCCGGTCATCAGCTACCTGGCCTTGGGCGGGCGCTGTTCGTCCTGCAAAAACCGCATCAGCCTGCGTTACCCGCTCGTTGAAGTGGCCAGTGCGCTGCTGTCGCTGGTGGTGGCCTGGCGCTTCGGCGCTTCAGTAGAGGCGTTGCTGGCGTTGCCGCTGACCTGGTGCCTACTGGCGCTGAGCCTGATCGATGCGGACCACCAGCTGCTGCCGGATGTGCTGGTGCTGCCGACCATGTGGCTAGGGCTGATCGTCAATGCCTTTGGCATCCATGTGCCCCTGGCCGACGCACTGTGGGGCGCAGTGGCCGGGTACCTCAGCCTGTGGACGGTGTACTGGGTGTTCAGGCTGGTCACCGGCAAGGAGGGCATGGGCTATGGCGATTTCAAGCTGATGGCGCTGATTGGGGCGTGGGGGGGGTGGCAGGTGCTGCCGTTGACACTGCTGTTGTCGTCAGTGGTGGGGGCGCTTGTTGGCCTGTACCTGCTGCGTTTTCGCCGGCATGCCATGGGCAAGGCAATCCCGTTTGGCCCTTATCTGGCAATTGCGGGGTGGATTGCCGTGCTCTGGGGTGATGAAATATACGCCTCATACATGCAACTGCTTGGATACTGATGACCACTGCGGCCTTTACCCCCTGGATTCTCGGCCTGACCGGCGGCATTGGTAGCGGCAAAAGCGCCGCTGCCGAGCGCTTTGTCGAGCTTGGCGTACACCTGGTCGATGCCGACCAGGCGGCGCGCTGGGTTGTCGAACCTGGTCGCCCGGCCCTGGCCAGCATCGTCGAGCGCTTCGGCCCGGGCGTGCTGCAGGGCGACGGCCAGCTCGATCGCGCCGCCCTGCGCCAGCTGATTTTCGCCGACCCGGCGCAACGCAAATGGCTGGAGCAACTGCTGCACCCGCTGATCGGTCAGGAGATTTTCAGCTATCTGGCCAAGGCGCAGTCGCCTTATGCGGTCTATGTGTCGCCGCTGCTGATCGAATCGGGCCAGCACCATAAGACCCAACGCGTACTGGTGATCGATGCGCCGCAGGACCTGCAAATAGCCCGTACCCTGGCGCGGGACAACACCAGTGCCGAGCACGTGCAGGCCATTTTGCAGGCGCAGTTGGCCCGTGAGGATCGCCTGCGCCATGCCGATGATGTGGTGGTCAACGACGGCGGCCTGGCCGCGCTGCATGAGCAGATTGACCGCCTGCACCACTTTTACCTGACTTTGAAAGGAGGCCAGCCATGAGCCAGCCATTGACCGTCGATTGCCCAACTTGCGGCGCGCCTGTGGAATGGAGCGAAAAAAACGCGTTCCGACCGTTTTGTTCGGACCGTTGCAAGCTGATCGACCTGGGCGCCTGGGCAGCCGAGGAGCACAAGATTGCGGGGTCGGAAGGGTCCGAAGATGAGCTGTATTCGGGGGACCTGGAGCCGCGGCATTGAGCTGATCCACAAATACAACGCGGGCCCACAACCCGCGCGGTACCTGTGGGAGCGGGCAAGCCCGCGAAGCAGGCGGCGCAGTGGATGGCACGGGCTTCGCCCGTGTTCGCGGGCATGCCCGCTCCCACAGTGAGAGTGCAACCTCTGAGTGCTGTGCATTACCCCCGAAGAGGCCGGCACAGCCACCACACATTCACCGCTCATCTTCCTTCCAGGGCGCCTGCAAATACCGTGTGCGGTTGAAGGTTTCCAGCCACTCGGGGCAAAACACCACCAGCGCACTGATCACCATGCCGTTGATGAACGCCTCGGGGAACATCATCAGCCACAGGTAGCCGACAAAGTCGCTGAGCCACTCCGGCAGGGCAAAACGCCCGTCCAGCCACAACACCCCTAGCGCTGCGGGGACGCAAATCAGCACGGTCAGCGCTGCCGGGAAGAACCCCGAACAGAAGATATAAACGAACAGGTTTCGCGGCTGGGCGCGCTCGACCACTATCGCGCACACTTCGGTAATCAGCACTGGCAAACCAATCAGCAACAAGCCGTTCACCCCCAACGCCGCCAGGTCTTGTCGCCCAAGCGCCAGCAAGCCAAGCTGGGCCATGAAGCCACCCAGCACCGCCAGCGGCCAGTCCAGCAACAGGGTGACCGCCGTCATGCCAATAAAGTGGTACGACACCCCGGTATCAAAGTCGCGCCGCACCAGCCACAGCGCAAACAGGCAGAACACCGTGCCAAACAGCAAATGCTGGCGGCGCCGGTCGGTAAACAGTTCCACCCAGCGAACCCGGCTCACCGCCCAGATCAACAACGGCACATAACCCAGCCAGCCAAGGGTAAGGGTGGTGCCGGATAACACCTGCGCGCTGATCACCTGAACAATACCCTTTGCGGCCATGTGGATAAAACCGAGTCTACACCCATTCTCCCATTCCTTCGGCTGCGGTAGGCTGACGCTTCCATTCGATGCAGGAAGCATTGGTCATGCTGGAAGGAACCAACCCCGCCCTGCTACTGGCAGCGGCACTCAACGCCATCATCGGCGTACTTCACCTGGCCATCATCGCCGTAGGGCCGCGTTGGTACCGTTTGTTCGGGGCCGGTGAGCGCATGGCGGTGGCCGCCGAAAAGGGCCGCTGCTACCCGGCGCTGATCACCGCCGCTATCGCCTGCGTGTTGCAGGCCTGGTCGGCCTATGCGCTGTCGGCTGCCGGGGCGATCGGGCGGCTGCCCTTGCTGCTGCCAGTCATTTGCCTGATCACCCTGGTGTACTTGCTACGCGGCCTGCTGGGGCCAGTATTGCTGGCGGGCACCGGGCGTTCGCAGCGTTTTATCGTGGTCAGTTCGCTGATCTGCCTGGGCTTTGGCCTGGTGCATCTGGTCGGGCTGGTGCAGCAGTGGCCAGTGCTGGGCTGATTCTCACGCTTAAACAGCATCTTACCGTCATCGATTAGCGGCTAAGCTTGTCTGCATGGATGACTCAGACTACCTGCGCCTGCTTACCATCCAGGCCGAACAAGCCAATGCCTTTCTCTCCAACGCCCGTAAGTGGGAGCGGGAGCGTTGGGTGTGCCAGCGCCTGTTGCAGGGGCTGAACATTCCCTACCGCAGCGAGGACTTCACCCCGGCGGGGCAGGAGCCACCAGACGTGCTGTTCCGCGACGCCGCCTTCGAGGTGTTTTTCGTGCTCGACGAGGGCCGCCGGCTGAACGATGAATGGCGCGAGGAACTGCAGCGGCGGCGCAGTGCGTTTTCCCTGGCGCAGCTGGTACGCCGCGAAGCACGCCCACGGCGCATCAGTGCCACCGAACTGCTGGGGCGCCTGGCGCCCACCTTGCGCAAGAAGGCGCACAATTACCGGGAACGCGGGCTGGAGCTGAACGAGCTGGACATCATCGCGTTCTCCAGCCTCAAGCGCGAAGTGCTCGACCTCAACACCCACTTCCCGCCGCCTACCGAATACCTGCGCCAGGGTTGGCGCTCGCTGTCGCTGGTTGGGCCAACCTTTGCCCGGGTACTGTTTGCCCACCCCGATGCGCCGGATTTCCTGCGCGGCAACCTGGGCCGCAGCATCGTCTTCGACGTAGGCATCAGTCTTTGATCCAGTGCAGCGACTGTTTGCGATGGCGTACACTCGGCGCCAGGGATAGAAAGCATTATCATTTGTTTCAAGCGCCTGCGCGAACGCTGTAGCGTTTGCGCAGTCACAAACG
The DNA here is from genome assembly GCF_046230975.1 of Pseudomonas sp. KCJK9058. Taxonomy (NCBI): domain Bacteria; kingdom Pseudomonadati; phylum Pseudomonadota; class Gammaproteobacteria; order Pseudomonadales; family Pseudomonadaceae; genus Pseudomonas; species Pseudomonas sp. KCJK9058. The sequence continues at coordinate 32,869 of NZ_JBJJLR010000041.1, read as the reverse complement.
TCTACCTGACGAGGCCCACCATGACCAGTCGCCTGAACCCGGAAGATCAGCGTCGTGTCGATGAGTATCTGCGAGCCCCCCAGCACCAAGTCGAGCGCAGGCCCTTCCGGCCGTGGCTGCTCCTTGTGCTGGTGCTGGCCGTGACCATCGGGTTGGGTCTCATCAGCCGCCTGCTGAGTGGACTGGTGCTATGAGCTGCTTCGCGCTCGCCCTCCCCTCATGCAGTTTGCGGCCGGCCCCCAGGGCCACGAATTCCGTAAACCTTATGAGATATTCCCATGACTCATCGCATCGTGATTGTCGGCGGCGGCGCCGGCGGCCTGGAACTGGCGACCCGCCTGGGTAAAAGCCTGGGCAAGCGCAAGCAGGCCGAAATCACCTTGGTGGACACCAACCTCACGCACATCTGGAAGCCACTGCTGCACGAAGTGGCCGCCGGCTCGCTGAACTCCTCGGAAGACGAACTGAACTACGTGGCTCAGGCCAAGTGGAACCACTTCAATTTCCAGCTGGGGCGCATGAGCGGCCTGGACCGTGAAGGCAAGCAGATTCAACTGGCTGCCACCCTCGACGAAGAGGGCCGCGAGCTGCTGCCTGCGCGCACCCTGGGCTACGACACCCTGGTGATTGCCGTGGGCTCCAACACCAACGACTTCGGCACCCTGGGCGCAGCGCAGCACTGCCTGTTCCTGGATACCCGCAAGCAGGCAGAGCGTTTCCACCAGCAACTGCTGAACCACTACCTGCGTGCCCACGCCGGCGACGTGGCCAGCGAGAAAATCAGCGTGGCCATTGTCGGCGCCGGTGCCACCGGTGTAGAGCTGGCGGCCGAGCTGCACCACGCTGCCCACGAGCTGGCGGCCTATGGCCTGGACCGCATCCAGCCCAAGGACATGCACATCACCCTTATCGAGGCCGGCCCGCGCGTTCTGCCGGCGCTGCCGGAGCGCATCAGCGTACCGGTTCACAAAACCCTGGAAAAACTCGGTGTGAAGGTGATGACCAACGCCGCAGTCAGTGAAGTGACCGAGGACGGCCTGAAAACCAAGGACGGTGAGGTGATCCAGGCCAGCCTGAAGGTGTGGGCAGCCGGTATCCGCGCGCCAGGTTTCCTCAAGGACATCGATGGCCTGGAAACCAACCGCATCAACCAGCTGGTCGTGCGCCCTACCCTGCAAACCACCCGCGACGACAACATCTTCGCCTTCGGTGACTGCGCCGCCTGCCCGCAGCCTGGCAGCGACCGCAACGTGCCGCCGCGCGCACAGGCGGCGCACCAGCAGGCTTCGATGCTGGCGCAAAGCCTGAAGGCGCGCCTGGAGAACAAGGCCCTGCCGACGTACGAGTACAAGGACTATGGCTCGCTGGTGTCGCTGTCGCGCTTCTCGGCGGTGGGCAACCTGATGGGTAACCTGATGGGCAGCGTGAAGCTGGAAGGCTGGCTGGCGCGGATGTTCTATGTGTCGCTGTACCGCATGCACCAGATGGCGCTGTACGGGTTCTTCCGCACGGCGTTGATGATGCTGGGCAGCAAGATTGGCCGGGGTACCGAGCCGCGCCTGAAGCTGCACTGACAGGCGCCCCATGCCCTGTAGGAGCGGGTTTACCCGCGAATGCGGCAGTGCAGCCACCATCGCATTCGCGGGTGAACCCGCTCCTACAAAGGGGCGGTGTGGCAAACAGGTGGGTTTGCACCGATGGGCACATTTTTCGAGGCAAAAGAAAAAGGGCATCTCATGCGAGATGCCCTTTGTTCATGGTGGGTCGTGTAGGATTCGAACCTACGACCAATTGGTTAAAAGCCAACTGCTCTACCAACTGAGCTAACGACCCAAAAATGGTCGGGGTGAGGGGATTCGAACTCCTGACATCCTGCTCCCAAAGCAGGCGCGCTACCGGACTGCGCTACACCCCGAGTGTTTCAAAAAAAAGGGCATCTCTTTGAGATGCCCTTTTCTACATGGTGGGTCGTGTAGGATTCGAACCTACGACCAATTGGTTAAAAGCCAACTGCTCTACCAACTGAGCTAACGACCCGGAAAATGGTCGGGGTGAGGGGATTCGAACTCCTGACATCCTGCTCCCAAAGCAGGCGCGCTACCGGACTGCGCTACACCCCGAGATTGGCTCCGCGACCTGGACTCGAACCAGGGACCCAATGATTAACAGTCATTTGCTCTACCGACTGAGCTATCGCGGAACTGAACTTCGGTACAACTCCGAAGACTGTGTTCGCTTCGGACTCTTTAGCTTCTTCGCTTTCGCGTTGTCGCTGCTGAGGCCGGCTATTCTACATTCTTCGTTTTGCTTGTCAACCACTTTTTTTCATTCAACTTACTGATTTGTAAGTTGTTTTGCGATCACTGATGTTGCTGGTGATTCGCTTAGTGCCTGACAACGCGGCGTATATTAGGGGCACTCTAAATTTGATGCAAGCAAAAATTTCAAAAATTTCAGGCGGTTATCCAAGATTGGCGCAAAGGCCCGAAATAGCTGGGCTGTGCCGGCCCTTTCACGGCTAAACCCGCGCCTACGAGGGGCTGCCTAGCCTGCAAAAATCTGCGCAGGGTTGGCCGCGAAGGGGCCGGCATGGGCAACAGGCAGAAAAAAGCCCCGCAAACGCGGGGCTCATGGTGCAACACAATCAGCCAAAGACGATTTCGTCGCCTTCCACCTTGGCGGTGATCGCCGTACCGGGCAGGAACTTGCCGGCCAGAATCAGCTGCGCCAGCGGGTTCTCGATCCAGCGCTGGATCGCCCGCTTCAGCGGCCGCGCGCCGTACACCGGGTCGTAACCCACGGCAATCAGCTTGTCCAACGCCTCTGGGCTCAGGCTCAGCGACAGTTCGCGCTCCAGCAGGCGGCTGCGCAGGCGGCCGAGCTGAATTTCGGTAATACCGGCAATCTGCTCGCGGCCCAATGGCTCGAACACCACCACTTCGTCGATGCGGTTGATGAACTCCGGACGGAAGTGTGCCCCCACCGCATCCATCACTGCCGCACGCTGTGCCTCGCGGTCACCTACCAGTTCCTGAATCTGCGCCGAGCCCAGGTTGGAGGTCATCACGATCACGGTGTTGCGGAAGTCCACGGTGCGCCCGTGGCTGTCAGTCAGGCGGCCGTCTTCCAGCACCTGCAGCAGCACGTTGAACACATCCGGGTGGGCTTTTTCCACCTCATCCAGCAGCACCACCGAGTAAGGCTTGCGCCGCACGGCCTCGGTCAGGTAACCGCCCTCTTCATACCCTACATAGCCTGGTGGTGCACCGATCAGGCGCGCTACGGAGTGCTTCTCCATGAATTCGGACATGTCGATGCGCACCATCGCCTCTTCGGTGTCGAACAGGAACTCGGCCAGCGCCTTGCACAGTTCGGTCTTGCCCACACCGGTCGGGCCGAGGAACAGGAACGAACCACTTGGCCGGTTCGGGTCGGACAGGCCGGCACGCGAGCGGCGCACGGCGTTTGCTACGGCGGTTACCGCCTCGCTCTGGCCAATCACGCGCTGGTGCAGCAGCTCTTCCATCTTCAGCAGCTTCTCACGCTCGCCTTCGAGCATCTTGGCCACAGGAATGCCGGTCCACTTCGACACCACTTCGGCAATTTCTTCCTCGGTGACCTTGTTGCGCAGCAATTGGTTTTCGGTCTTGCCGTGCTGGTCGACCATCTGCAGGCTGCGCTCCAGGTCCGGGATCACCCCGTACTGCAGTTCGGCCATGCGGTTCAGGTCGCCTTTGCGACGGGCGGCTTCCAGCTCCTGGCGAGACTGCTCGATCTTTTGCTGGATCTGCGCCGAGCCCTGCACTTCAGCTTTCTCCGAAGCCCAGATTTCTTCCAGGTCGGAATACTCACGCTCCAGCCGCTCGATTTCCTCGGTCAGCTTCTCCAAGCGCTTTTTCGCCGCTTCGTCTTCTTCTTTCTTCAGCGCCTGCGACTCCACCTTCAGCTGGATCAGGCGGCGATCAAGGCGGTCGAGCACTTCTGGCTTGGAGTCAATCTCCATGCGGATGCGGCTGGCCGCTTCGTCGATCAGGTCAATGGCCTTGTCCGGCAGCTGGCGGTCGGTAATGTAGCGGTGGCTGAGCTTGGCCGCAGCGATGATTGCACCGTCGGTGATGGCCACCTTGTGGTGCACTTCATAACGCTCTTTCAGGCCACGCAGGATGGCGATGGTGTCTTCCTCGCTCGGCTCCTCGACCAGCACTTTCTGGAAACGGCGCTCCAGGGCGGCGTCCTTTTCGATGAACTGGCGGTACTCGTTCAGCGTGGTGGCACCTACGCAATGCAGCTCGCCGCGGGCCAGGGCCGGCTTGAGCATGTTGCCGGCGTCCATGGCACCCTCGCCTTTGCCGGCGCCGACCATGGTGTGCAGTTCGTCGATGAACAGGATGATCTGGCCTTCCTGCTTGGACAATTCGTTCAGCAGGCTTTTCAAGCGCTCTTCGAACTCACCGCGGTACTTGGCACCGGCAATCAGCGCGCCCATGTCCAGCGCCAGCAGCCGCTTGCCTTTGAGGCCGTCGGGCACTTCACCATTGATGATGCGCTGGGCCAGGCCTTCGGCGATGGCGGTTTTACCCACGCCAGGCTCACCGATCAGCACCGGGTTGTTCTTGGTACGGCGTTGCAGCACCTGCACGGTACGGCGGATTTCATCGTCACGGCCAATGACAGGGTCCAGCTTGCCCTCTTCGGCACGCTTGGTCAGGTCGACGGTGTATTTGTCCAGCGCCTGGCGCGATTCCTCGGCGTTGGCGTCATTCACTGCCGCGCCGCCACGCAGGTTGTTGATGGCATTTTCCAGCGCTTTCTTGCTCACGCCCTGGCTCAGCAGCAGCTTGCCGAGCTTGCTGTTTTCGTCCATGGCGGCCAACAGCACAAGCTCGCTGGAAATGAACTGGTCGCCCTTCTGCTGTGCCAGGCGGTCTGCCTGGTTAAGCAGGCGTGCCAAGTCCTGCGACATGTTCACGTCGCCGGTAGGGTTCTGTATTTTTGGCAGTTGGTCGAGCTCTTTCACCAGCCCCTGGCGCAGGCCATTGATGTCGAAGCCTACCTGCATCAGCAGCGGCTTGATGGAACCGCCCTGCTGTTCGAGCAGCGCCTGTAACAGGTGCACGGGCTCGATGGCAGGGTGGTCCATGCCAACGGCCAAAGACTGGGCATCGGATATTGCAAGTTGCAGCTTGCTGGTTAAACGGTCTATTCGCATGGTGTACCTTCCTTTAAAGGGCAGGTCGGAGCGATGGACAGCGCCTGTTTATAAAGAAACCTGCCTGAGATGCCTTTATAGATAAGGCTGATTCTGGAAGATTCAAGCGTAGCGGGGTTGACCAAAGTCAACCTGTTGGATTAATGGGGGCCATTCGCGGGCATGCTCGCCCCCACAGGTACACCACCGGTTTCAACGTTTGCGGAATCTCTGTAGGAGCGGGCGTGCCAGCGAAGAGGCCGGTACAGGCTAGCGCGGGTCCAGCCAGACCAACGATGCAAAACGCCCACCCTGCGGGGTACGGCGATAGGAGAAGAACCGCGCATCACTGACCGTGCACAAACCACCGCCATAAACAGCAGTCACGCCACGGGCAGCCAGGCGAATACGCGCCAGCTCATAGATATCCGCCAACAGCTTGCCTGGCCGTTCGCCGTCGACGAATGCCCGAGCTGCTTGCGGGTGCACGGCGGTAAACGCATCACGCACTTCCAGCCCCACTTCGAACGCTTGCGGGCCGATGGCAGGCCCCAACCACACCAGCACCTCTGCTGGCGGCAGCGCCAGCCGGTCCAGCGTGGCTTCCAGCACGCCACCCGCCAGCCCGCGCCAGCCCGCATGTGCCGCCGCCACGCGTGTGCCGGCACGGTCGCAGAACAGCGCAGGCAGGCAATCGGCGGTCATCACGGTGCAGGCAATGCCAGGCTGGCGGGTCCAGCTGGCATCGGCCTCGGCGACCACCGCCGGGTCGGCATCCGCCACCACCCGCCCATGCACCTGTTTGAGCCAGGCCGGTTGGATGGTGAACTGTTCGCTCAGGCGGCGGCGGTTCTCGGCGACCGCGGCAGGGTCATCCCCAACATGGTCGCCGAGGTTGAAGGTTTCGTAAGGCGGCAGGCTGACGCCGCCCTGACGGGTGGTGACACAGGCGCGTACCGAGGCCGGGGCCGGCCAGTCGGGGAACAGCAACGCCTGCGTCAGGTCACTCATCCGATGAAGCTCTCGCGGTCCTGGTTCAGCAGCGACAGCAACCAGACGAAGTCATCCGGCAGTGGCGATTCCCACTTCATGACTTCACCGGTAATCGGGTGGGCCAAGGCGAGGAAACGCGCATGCAGCGCCTGGCGCGGGAAGGTCTTGACCGCCTCGACCATGGTCGGGCTGGCAGCGGGCGGAATACGGAAGCGCCCGCCGTACGTCTGGTCGCCAACCAGCGGGAAACCCACGTGGGCCATGTGCACGCGAATCTGGTGGGTACGGCCGGTTTCCAGCTTGACCCGCACATGGGTGTGCGAGCGGAAGCGCTTGAGTACGCGGTAGTGGCTGACCGCCGGCTTGCCGCCGTCGGTTACAGCCATGCGCTGGCGCATGCCGCCGTGACGGCCGATGGGCGCGTCGATCTTGCCACCGGCGGTCACCACCCCAATCACGATGCACTCGTAGATGCGGCTGACCTTGCGGGCCTGCATCTGCTCGACCAGCTTGGTCTGCGCCTGCAGGGTCTTGGCCACCACCATCAGGCCGGTGGTGTCCTTGTCCAGGCGGTGCACGATACCGGCGCGCGGCACGTTGACGATGTCTGGCACATGGTGCAGCAGCGCGTTGAGCAGGGTGCCGCTGGCATGCCCGGCCGCCGGGTGCACAACCAGCCCGGCAGGCTTGTTGATCACCAGGATGTGGTCGTCTTCGTAGACGATATCCAGTTCGATATCTTCTGCGATCCACTCGCCCTGGGCCTCTTGCTCGGCCTCCAGGGCAAGCTGAGAGCCACCATGAACAAGGTCTCGAGGGCGCACGACTGCACCATCGACCGTCAGGCGGCCCTCTTTGATCCACGAAGTTAGCCGCGAACGCGAGTACTCGGCGAACAATTGGGCGGCGACCTGGTCGAGGCGTTGGCCGCCCAGTTCGGACGGTACCTCTGCGCTAAGTTGAATGATCTCGGACATGCTCGATTCGGCGGGCGCACAGCCTTTGGTTTCGGCTGCGAGCTTGTGGTTAAATACGGCTTCTTTTGTCCCGGGGTTGGCCGGGGCGCTCATCATAACAGGACGGCACCGCCCAAGACAGCGGCCGTCAAAGGGACGCAAGCCGCCATGCGAGTGAAACACCTGCTGCTGATCGCCATCCTCGGGCTTACCGCGGCCTGTTCCTCTAATAAAGAGGTCATTGACGAGAACCTCAGCGAGGCCGAACTGTACCAGCAGGCCCAGGCTGATCTGGACAACTCCAGCTACACCAGCGCCGTGAACAAGCTCAAGGCCTTGGAGTCGCGCTACCCGTTCGGCCGCTATGCCGATCAGGCGCAGCTCGAGCTGATCTACGCCAACTACAAGAACTCTGAGCCCGAGGCCGCCAAGTCGGCCGCCGAGCGCTTCATCCGCCTGCACCCGCAGCACCCGAACGTCGATTACGCCTACTACCTCAAGGGCCTGACCTCGTTCGACCAGGACCGTGGCCTGCTGGCGCGCTTCCTGCCGCTGGACATGACCAAACGTGACCCGGGCGCCGCCCGCGACTCGTACAACGAGTTCGCCCAGCTGACCAGCCGTTTCCCCAACAGCCGCTACGCGCCAGACGCCAAGCAGCGCATGATCTACCTGCGCAACCTGCTGGCTTCGTACGAAATCCACGTGGCCGACTACTACCTGAGCCGCCAGGCTTATGTAGCGGCTGCCAACCGTGGCCGCTACGTGGTCGAAAACTTCCAGGAAACCCCGTCCGTCGGTGACGGCCTGGCGGTGATGGTCGAGTCGTACCAGAAGCTGCACCTGGACGAACTGGCCGCCACGAGCCTGGAAACCCTCAAGCTCAACTACCCGGACCACCCGAGCCTGGTCGATGGCGAGTTCCAGCCCAAGCAGACCGAGTCTGACGGCCGCGGCTGGCTGTCCAAGGCCACCTTGGGCCTGATCGAAACCGAGACCCCGCTGCCGCCAGGCGAAACCCGCGCCAACCAGGACGTGGTCAAGCAGTTCCAGGACGCGCGCGACGAGATGCCGCGAGAGCTGCTGCCTAAAGACGAGAACGGCGACCCGATCGTGCCGGAAGGCCCGAAAGAAGCCGAGAAAGACCGTTCCTGGTTCAGCTACATGACCTTTGGTTTGTTCGACTGACCTTCAGCGGTGAATGAAAGGGAGGCCTTGGGCCTCCCTTTTTTATTGGCCGCGTCCTAGACTGTTGGCTTCTTCAATCGACAAGCTGGACACCATGGTTCGCCTACTTTTCTGGATCGCCCTGATCGCCGCCGCGTTCTGGCTGTGGCGCAAGTTCAAAGTCAGCCAGCAGTCGCACCCCGAGGCGAAGCTGGATGCGCCGCTGAAGATGGTGCGCTGTGCCCATTGCGGCGTCCACCTGCCCAACGACCGGGCGCTGCAGCAGGGTAATGAGTGGTATTGCAGCCAGGCCCACCTGCAGCAGGGCCCTGGCCACCAAGGCTGAACACGATGTCTGTTCAATCCTGAAAACAATTCGAAATCTGTGGGAGCGGGCTTGCCCGCGAAGCAGGCACCACGGTGTATGGCACCGGCTTCGCCGGTGTTCGCGGGCACGCCCGCTCCCACAGTTTTTATCTGCAATTTCGTGTTCCACATATCCCTCCCCGACCCTTTCACACCATTTACGACCCCTCCCCCAGCACCAGCATTGACCCGCCCGGCCAAAATTCGCTAAATCCTATTTATCCGCATAAATATGAAAAATAGCGAAATGCTCAAACCCAAACGCAAGCGCCAGAAGCTGTCCGATGTGATCGTCGAATCAGTCAAGCGCTCGATCGTCACCGAAGCGCTGCACCCCGGCGACCGCCTGCCCACCGAACGTGAGCTGATGGAGCATTTCGAATGTTCCAAGGGTACCGCCCGCGAAGCGCTCAAGGCGCTCGAAGTCGAAGGCCTGGTCAGCACCCGCACCGGCCCGACCGGGGGCGCCTACCTGAACGAAGTGGGCACCGAGCCAGCCAGCCGCGCGCTGCGCAACTACCTGCATTTCCAGCACCTGGATGGCGAACAGGTGTACCAGCTGCGCAAAGTCATCGAGGTAGAACTGGCGGTGTCGGTGATGGGCAAGCTGAGCGAGGCCGATTATGCCGCGCTGCAGGCCAACATCGACTTCTGCAGCGCGCCGGAAGACAGCGAAGAAGGCCAGCGTGAGCAGCGCCTGGCGGAGCTTGAATTCCACACCCTGCTGGCCGACCGCTGCCCCAACCCGTTGCTGCGTTTCATGGCGGTGTTCCTCAACGACCTGCTGCGCGACCTGGTGGTGCTGAAAAAGGCCTACCTGCCCAAGCGCCAGCAGTTCGCCGCCGCCAACATCGGCTACCACAAGCAACTGCTGACCGCCTTGCGCACCAGCGACGAACCCGCCGTACGCCGGCTGATGCACGAACACATGTGCGACGCCGAGCACCACATGACCGCGCTGGAAGGCGAGGTTGCCCGTAACTTCCTGCTGGAGTTCGATCACCACCACTGATGCGCCTGTAAAGAGGCCTGCACACAGGCCCGGCCGTACCCGCTTTGTCATTGCCACTCCTGCCTAATAACCACAAACAAGGAGTTACTCATGCAAAGACGTACCCTGCTCAAGGCAGGCCTTGCCCTGGGTGCCTTAGGTAGCCTCCCCTTGGGGGCACACCGGGCATTCGCCGACCAACCGCTGACCTTCTATGGGCTCAAGTCCATGTCGGGCGCCTTCGCCAGCTACGGCAAGTACGCCGACATGGGCTCGCGCCTGGCCATCGCCGAGCACCCGCAGTTGCTCGGCCACCCGCTCAAGTACAAAGTCATCGACACCGAAGGCAACGCCGGCAAGGCGGTGCGCAAGGTGCAGGAAGCCATCGGCCAGGATGGCGCACGCTTCTTCCAGGGGTGCACCCTGTCGTCTTCGGCACTGGCGGTGTCCAAGGAAATCCACAAAGCCGGCGGCGTGTTCATGACGCCTGTGGGCGCCGATGAAATCACCGGCAAGGACTGCAATGCCTCAACCTTCCGCTGGTCGGTGCCCACCTATGGTGCCATCCGCGAAACCCTGGTACCGATGAGCCGCCAACTGCCCCAGGCCAAGCGCTGGTACACCATCACCCCGCAATACGTATTCGGCGATGCCCTGCTGGACAACGCCCGCAAAGTGTTCGCCGAGCTCGGCGTGGAACACATCGGCAACAGCTACCACTCGCTGCAGGAGCAGGAATTTTCCGGCTACCTGACCAACGCCATCGCCGCCAAGCCCGACGTGCTGGTGCTGCTCAACTTCGGTAGCCAGGCCTCCAACGCCCTGCGCCAGGCGGTCAACTTCGGCATCAAGGACCGCATGAAAGTGCTGATGGTGTGGTCTGCGGGCCTCGACCAGTTCCAGGAGCTGGGCAGCGACGTGCTCGAGGGCGTGTACCTGGGTGCGCAGTACTGGCACCAGGTCGACACCCCGCTGAACAAACAGTTGGTCGCCGCCACCCGCAAGGCCTATGGCATCAACCCCAACTACCCGCTGGCCGCCGACTACATCGGCACCAAGGTGATGCTCGAGGCCATCGTCAAGGCCGGCAGCCTGGACGGGGCCGCCGTGTCTGCGGCATTGCAGGGCATGCGCTTCCAGGGCCCGACCGGCGAAGAACTGATCCGCCCGGGTGACCACCAGGTGCTCAAGGATTACTACCTGCTGCGCGGCAAGCCCCAGGGGCAGATGCGCGACGAGGACGACCTGGCCGAAGTCATCAGTTCGGGCCGCTCGTTCGTCGAGGTCGATCACACCGGTTGCGCCCTGGCCTGAAGCTGCGGCGTTAGTCACAAACACTTGTACAGGCAGCCGCCCGGCGCGCTGTCGAGGGCACGCTCATGCTCGATTTGTACCTGTTCCAACTGCTCAACGGCCTGGGCCTGGGGATGATCTACTTCCTCATCGCCGTGGGCCTGACGATCATTTTCGGCCTGCTCAACTTCGTCAACTTCGCCCACGGCGCGTTTTTCTTGCTGGGCGCCTACCTGTGCTACACCGCCGTGGCCGTCACCGGCAACTTCTGGCTGGCGCTGCTGATTGCGCCACTGGTGGTGGCCGCGCTGGCCTGGGCGGTCGAGCGCCTGTTGATCAAACGCATCTACCACCTGCCGCACACCTTCCAGATCCTCGTCACCCTCGGCATCGCGCTGATCATCCAGGAAGCGTCGGTGCTGATCTGGGGCCCGGTGGGCAAGAACATTGCCGTGCCACCTGAACTGCGCGGGGTGCTGATACTCGGCGACTTCATCTACCCCTACTACCGCTTGTTCCTGATCGGCTTCGCAGCGCTGATCGGTATTGGCCTGTGGCTGCTGCTGGAACGCACCCGTTTCGGCGCACTGGTGCGGGCCGGTAGCGAAAGCACCGAAACCGTGTCGCTGTTGGGCACCAACATTTTTCGCCTGTTCTCCCTGACATTCGCCCTGGGCGTGGGCCTGGCAGGTGTGGCGGGTGTGCTGTTTGCGCCGCTACGGGGCGCCCAGCCCTTCGTCGGCCCGGAAATCCTCGGCATTGCCTTCGTGGTGGTGGTGATTGGCGGCATGGGGTCGTTCGGCGGGGCGCTGGTTGGCGGCCTGCTGGTGGGTGTGGTGCAAAGCATGATGACCAGTCTCTGGCCGCAAGGCGCCAGCCTGATGATCTATGGCGCCATGGCAGCAGTGATTCTGGTCCGTCCCTACGGCCTGTTCGGGAGAGCCTGAGATGAGCGAGAAAAACCCATTGCCAGTCGCCAAGGGCCGCGCCCCGGCGCTGCTGTCGCTGGTAGTTGCCAGCCTGGTGGCGCTGCCGCTGTTGCTGCCCTCAGCCACCCTGGCCACCGAGATCCTGATCTTTGCCATGGCCGCACTGGCCTGCAACCTGCTGCTCGGCTACACCGGACTGCTGTCGTTCGGCCAGGGCATCTTCTTTGGCGTGGGCGCCTATGGCGCAGCGCTGCTGATGATCCACCTGCAGTGGGGCATGTTCGCCGCGCTGCTTGGCGCAGCTGTGTTCGGCGCCTTCCTCGCGCTGCTGGTGGGCGCACTGGCGATCCGTCGCACGGGCATCTACTTCGTCATGCTGACCCTGGCCTTCAGCCAGATGGCCTACTTCCTGGCCTATACCCTCAGCGGCTGGACCGGCGGTGACAACGGCCTGCTTGATGTGCCACGGCCGAATATCGAAATCGCCGGCCATGTGCTGGTCGACCTGGCCGATCCGCGGCACTTCTATGTGTTCGTCGCGGTGCTGTTCCTGTTGATCTTCGCCGCAGCCCTGCGGGTGATCCGTTCGCCATTCGGCAGCACCCTGCTGGCTATCCGTGAGAACGAGACCCGCGCCGCCGCCATCGGCTACGACACCCGCCATTTCAAGATTCTGGTGTTCATGCTGTCGGGCGCCATCACCGGCATCGCCGGGGCGCTGTACGCCATGCTGCTGCACTTTGCGCCGCTGTCGAACATCGACCTGATGATGAGCGAGAACATCCTGATCATGACCATCGTCGGCGGCACCGGCTCACTGTTCGGCTCGCTGCTGGGGGCCGGCGCCATCGTGCTGCTGGGTGACGTGCTGTCGGAACTTTGGCCACGCTGGCTGATGCTGCTGGGGGTGATCCTGATTCTGGTGGTGGTGTTCATGCGTGGCGGCCTGTGGGGCGGCCTGACCGAACTGGGCAAGCGCCTGCTGGCCACCCGCAATGCCGATGACAAACCCCAGGCCAAGACCAAGGAGACCCTGTGATGAGCGACTACCTCCTGGAAACCCGCGACCTGGAGCTGGCCTACGGGCCGTTCAAGGCGGTCGCGGGCGTTGACCTCAAAGTGCGAGCCGGCACCATCCACACCATTATCGGCCCCAACGGCGCCGGCAAGACCAGCCTGTTCCACTGCCTGACCGGCGAACGTCAGGCCACTGCCGGCAAGATCCTGTTCAATGGCCAGGACATCATTCGCAAGCCGTCCCACGGGCGGGTGGCACTTGGCATGGCGCGTTCGTTTCAGCTCACCAGCCTGTTCCAGAACCTTTCCGTGCGCGAGAACCTGCGCCTGGCCGCCCAAGGCCGTGATGGCCTGGGCGCGCTGAACTTCTGGCGCAGCGTCGAGCACAAGCGCAGCCACTGGAACACCGCCGACCAGGTGCTGGAGCGCCTGAAACTGAGCGCCCGTGCCGAAACACTGGCGGGCGAGCTGTCGCACGGCCAGCAAAGGGTGCTGGAAGTGGGCATGTCGATCTGCGCCAAGCCCACCCTGCTGATGCTCGACGAACCCACTTCGGGCATGGGCATCGACGACATCCCGGTGATGACCGACCTGATCAGCGACCTTGGCCGCGACCATACCGTTCTACTGATCGAGCACAACATGAGCATTGTCATGTCGATCAGCCAGCGCATCACGGTGATGAGTCACGGCCAGATCCTGGTCGAGGGTACCCCTGAACAGGTGCGCAACGACGAGCGCGTACGCACCGCCTACCTTGGAGAGGCCGCCTGATGCTCAACGTCGATTCGATCCATTCCTACTACGACAAGAGCCATGTGCTCGAAGGTGTCTCGCTCAAGGTCGAGGCAGGCGAACTGGTAACGCTGCTGGGGCGCAACGGCGCAGGCAAGACCACCACCTTGCGCAGCATCCTCGGCATCGTCCGCCCACGACAGGGGCAGATCAGCTTCAACGGGCAGCAACTGGTCGGCCGCGAAATCTTCGATATCGCCCGGCAGGGCATTGCCCTGGTGCCGGAGCACCGCGGCATCTTTCGCCAGCTCAGCGTCGAGGAGAACCTGAAGATTGCCGTGCGCAAGACCAGCCGCTGGCAGTTGGAGGACGTGTACAGCATGTTCCCGCGCCTGAAGGAGCGTCGCCGCAACGGTGGTTTTGCCCTGTCCGGTGGCGAGCAACAGATGCTCGCCATCGCCCGCGCCCTGCTCAACGGCCCCAAGCTGCTGATCCTCGACGAACCCACCGAAGGCCTGGCCCCGGTGATTGTCGATGAACTGGTGAAGATCCTGCGACGGATCAAGGACGAAGGGCTGTCGATCCTGCTGGTGGAGCAGAACCTGATGGTCTGCGATGCCCTTGCTGATCGCCACTATGTGCTGGAGCAGGGCCGCGTCGCTTACCAGGGCAGTGCGGCGCAGTTCCGCGAGGACCCGAGCATCAAGAACCGTTACCTGGCCCTTAGCGCCTGACCCGACCGTGCTTACCTGTACCGGCCCTTTCGCGGGCAAACCCGCGCCTACAAAGGTGTCCCCCCCCCAGCCCTGCGAGGCCTTTGTAGGAGCGGGTTCACCCGCGAATAGGCCGGTACAAGCCACCCAGTAATTTCAGGAGAGATGAACCATGAACACCCGCATCGATCCCTCGCAGCACCTGCTCGGCCAAGGCCCGTTGGTCAGCCGCGAGCGCCTGTGGCAATCATTGATGGACCTGGCCCAACTCGGCGCCACCGCCAAGGGCGGCGTATGCCGCCTGGCCCTGACCGACCTCGACCGCCAGGCGCGCGACCTGTTCGTGCGCTGGTGCGAAGAAGCCGGCTGCACCGTCAGCATCGACGCCATCGGTAACATCTTCGCCCGCCGCCCCGGCCGTAACCCTGCCCTGGCGCCAGTGATGACCGGCAGCCACATCGATACCCAACCCACCGGCGGCAAGTTCGATGGCTGCTATGGCGTCATGGCCGGTCTTGAAGTCATGCGCACCCTCAACGACCTTGACCTGGCCACCGAAGCCCCGCTGGAAGTGGTGGTATGGACCAACGAAGAAGGTTCGCGCTTCCCGCCCTGCATGATGGGCTCGGGCGTGTTTGCCGGTAAGTTCGGCCTGCAGGAAACCCTGGAAAAGATCGATGACCAAGGTCTGTCGGTCGGCGCCGAGTTGCAGCGCATCGGCTACGCCGGCCCGCGCGTGCCCACCGGGCATGCCGTGGGCGCCTACTTCGAAGCGCATATCGAGCAAGGCCCGGTGCTGGAAGACCAACGCACCACCATCGGCGTGGTCCAGGGCTGCCTGGGGCAAAAATGGTTCGACCTGACCCTCACCGGCGTCGAGGCGCATGCAGGCCCCACGCCCATGCACCTGCGCAAGGACGCATTGGTCGGCGCAGCCGAGGTGGTGGCTGCGGTCAACCGCGTCGCTCACGCGCACCAGCCACATGCCTGCGGCACGGTCGGCTGCCTGACCTTGCACCCAGGCTCGCGCAACGTCATCCCCGGCCAGGTGCACATGACCATCGACCTGCGCCACCTCGACCCTGGGCACCTCGACGCCATGGTCAGCGAAGTGCGCGCAGCCATCGAAAACAGCACGGCGAAACATGGCCTGAGCTATCAGCTGACCCCGACAGCCGACTTCCCGCCGCTGTACTTCGCCGAGCAGTGTGTGGATGCCGTGCGCCAGGGGGCGCGTGCGCTGGGCCTGAGCCACATGGATATCGTCAGTGGCGCCGGTCACGATGCAATCTTCCTCGCCGAGCTGGGCCCGGCCGGGATGATCTTCGTGCCATGCGAAGGCGGCATCAGCCACAACGAAATCGAAAATGCCGCGCCCCAGGACCTGGCCGATGGTTGCGACGTCCTGTTGCGCGCCATGTTCCAGGCCGCCAACCCGGGAGCCCGTTGAAATGACCCAGAAAACCGCGATTGGCGAACTCACCGCCGTCGAACTGCTCGAACTGTACCAGCGCCGCCAGTTGTCACCCGTCGAGGTGGTCGACGATGTGCTGGCGCGCATCGACCTGCATAACCCGGCGGTCAACGCCTACTGCCATGTAGACGGCGAAGGTGCCCGCGCCGCCGCCCGCGCCAGCGAACAACGCTGGCAGCGCGGCGAGCCCTGTGGCCGACTGGATGGCGTACCCGCCTCGATCAAGGACCTGACCCTGACCCGCGGCATGCCCACCCGCAAAGGCTCGCGTACAACCTCGGGTACCGGCCCGTGGGAAATCGATGCGCCCTTCAGCGCCTTCATGCGTGAAGCCGGTGCTGTGCTGGTGGGCAAGACCACCACGCCGGAGTTCGGCTGGAAAGGCGTGACCGACAACCCGCTGTACGGCATTACCCGCAACCCTTGGGATACCAGGCTGACTGCCGGTGGTTCGTCTGGTGGTGCTGCGGCAGCCGCCGCGCTGAACCTGGGGGTGCTGCATCAGGGCAGCGATGCCGGTGGTTCGATTCGCATCCCTTGCGCCTTCACCGGCACCTTCGGTATCAAACCGACCTTCGGCTATGTGCCGCAATGGCCGGCCAGCGCCATGACCGTGCTGTCGCACCTGGGGCCGATGACGCGTACCGTGGACGACGCGGTGCTGATGCTTGACTGCGTAGCGCGCCCCGATGTCCGCGACGGTTTGGCCGGCGCACCCCGGCAGGCGCCTTGGCTCAGCCAGCAGCAAGATCTGAGTGGGCTACGCATCGCCTACAGCGCCAACTTCGGTTACGTGCAGGTCGACCCACAGATCCAGGCACTGGTGGCGCAAGCGGTGCAGCGCCTGGTGCGGCTGGGTGCGCAGGTAGAGGAAGTGGACCCGGGCTTCAGCGACCCGCTGGAAACCTTCAATACCCTGTGGTTTGCCGGTGCGGCGCGGTTGGCCAGTGCCTTGAGCGATGAGCAGAAAGCGTTGCTTGACCCGGGGCTGCGCTGGATTGCCGAACAAGGCGCACAGATCAGCCTTGGCGAATACACCCAGGCGCTAGAGGCACGGGCAGAATTGATTGCGAAGATGAATGCCTTTCATCAGCGATATGACGTGCTGGTATCGCCGATGCTGCCGTTGGTGGCGTTCGAAGCCGGACACAACGTGCCGCCTGGGTCGGGGATGGCGCAATGGATGGAGTGGACGCCGTTCAGCTATCCCTTCAACCTGACCCAACAGCCAGCAGCCTCGGTGCCCTGCGGGTTTACCCGCGAAGGGTTGCCGGTGGGTCTGCAGGTGGTGGCCGGGCGCTTTGCCGATGAGCAAGTGCTGCGGGTGTGCAAGGTGTATGAGCAGCATTATCCGAGCCGGCACTTGCAAGCACCGATTACTGGCTGAAATCTGTATTGGCTTATGCGGCCCTTTCGCGGGTGAACCCGCTCCTACACGTACCGATTACTGGCTGAAATCTGTATGGGCTTCTGTGGCCCTTTCGCGGGTGAACCCGCTCCTACACGCACCGATTACTGGCTGAAATCTGTATGGGCTTCTGCGGCCCTTTCGCGGGTGAACCCGCTCCTACACGCACCGATTACTGGCTGAAATCTGTATTGGCTTCTGCGGCCCTTTCGCGGGTGAACCCGCTCGTGTGGGAGCGGGTTTACCCGCGAAGAGGCCCTCAGCCCAAACGCCCTTCTGGCGCATACGGCGCCGGGTCGATAATCGGCTCGGCCCCTGTCAGCAAATCGGTAAACAGCTGGCACGAAGCCGGCGCCAACACCAGCCCATTGCGATAATGCCCGCAGTTCAGCCACAACCCTTCATGCCCTGGCACAGGCCCAATGTAAGGGATGCCTTCTGGCGACCCCGGCCGCAGCCCCGCCCAGTGCGCCACCACTGTGGCGCCTTCAAGCTCAGGCAACAACTCCACCGCCGATGCCTTCAGGCTTTCCAGCGCATCCCCGGTCGGGGTCTTGTCATACCCGGCGTGTTCTAGCGTGCTCCCCACCAGAATGTGCCCGTCACGTCGCGGGATTGCATAACGTCCCTTGGCCAGCACCATGCTCGGCAAGAAGTCTTCAGCACACTTGAACAGGATCATCTGGCCCTTCACGGGCTCCACCGGCAGTTCAAGGCCAAGGGTACGCAACAGGTCGCCACTCCAGGCGCCTGCACTGAGCACAACCTCATCCGCCGCCAGTACGCCATCAGCCGTCTGTACACCGGTCACGCGCCCCTTTTCCTGCACGAAGCCGGTGATCTGGCAGTGTTCGCGCAAGGTCACGTTTGGCAGCGCCAGCAACGCCGCTTTCAGCGACTTGACCAAGCGTGGGTTGCGCACATTGGCCACGCCAGCCATGTAGATGGCGTGCTTGAAGCCCGGGCCCAGCACCGGCACCGCATCGTAGGCCGCCGAAATATCCACGGCACTCAGCGGCCGCTGCTCGCGCGCGGCCCAGGCCAACGCTTCAGCCTCGTCGTCCAGGTCGAGCCAGTACAGCCCGGTGGTGTGAACTTCGGGGTCGACGCCAGTGCTGGCGAACAGACGCTCGCCCAGCTGTGGATAAAAGTCCTGCGACCAATGCGCCAGAGCGGTCACTGCGGCGCTGTAGCGCCACGGGTACAACGGCGAGACAATGCCTCCGCCAGCCCAAGACGACTCTCGGCCAACCTCACCCTGATCGCACACCACCACCTGGCCGACCTTGGCCGCCAGGTTGAATGCCGTCAGCAGGCCGATCACCCCGCCGCCGACCACCACTACTTGCTTGCTCATCTGTCGATCCAACACCTGAAGTAAAACCGCGATGCACTGGGCATCATTGAACCTTCAGCTTCCCCAGCAGTGCGTGCTGTGCTCAACGGCACCCGGATTGCGCTGCATGCCAGCCTGGTCGAGCTGGAAATCGCCACAGCCATCCTGCGCCATCAGCCCATGCGGTAGCCGCCGGGCGCGCAGCGTGAAGGTGTCACTGTCGCGCTGGGCCTGAAGGTTGTAGTAGCGGGTACCTTCGGGCAAGACCAGGTCGCCCTCGGCGTATTGGCCAGTGCGCACGCGGTGGCGCTCCAGGCGCAGGGCGGCATCATGCAGCAGGCCAACCACTTCGCTGCGCGCGGCTCGCCGAAGCTGGTCGCTGTAACTGGGGTAGGCAATGGCTGCCAGAATGCCGGTCACGGCCAGCACAATCAACAACTCGATCAGGCTCAAGCCTTGCTGCATGTCAGTCTCCTCGCAATCTTTGCCGCCAGGTGATGCGTTGGGTTTGATTGCCGGCCACGGCGTAGACCGCTTCCAGCACATGCCGTGAGCGGCTTTGCTTGCTGACGGCGGTAATCCGGAACAGGCGAACCGGCTGCCCTTCGGGCATGTGCGCGGCACATTTGCTGACACCCAGGTTCTGCAGCTGGAAAAAGCCGGTCTGGGTACCTTGCCACTGCCCAACCAGGTCGTGCGGCCTGGGCGGTGGCAGACACGCGTTACAAACGTCAGGGGGCGCCCGTTCAAGTTCGCGTACCCCGGCCAGCAAAGTGGCCTCAGCCTCTTCCAGCGCCAGCAGGCCATCGCTCAGGTAGCCGGTCATCCGTGTTTCCACCAGCGCGTCACGCAGGGCAGATGTGGCAAGCAGGCCCAGCAGGACGCTGAGCACCAACGCCAACAACAGGACAACACCCCGCTGGCGGTTCATGAAGCCGGCACCGGGTTACGCAATGCCACGCTCAGCGCATGGTGCTGCTCAAGCTGCAAGGTCGGCTCATACAATGTCAGCTGAAGATCGATCCGCTCTCCAGCCACCTGCACCACACGCAGTTCGCGCACGTGATCGACCAAGGGCTGATTGCGGTCGCGCCGCTCGAAGTAAAGCGTACTTCCAACGTGAACATAGCGATGCCGGCTGACAGGCACAGCCATAAGCGTGTCGCTACCTTGCGCGCGCTCCTTGTGTACCTCCACCGTGTTGATACAGTTTGTCAGCAAGGTCCAGTCGGGGTCACCGGCATACCCTGGTAACTCAGCGACGACCAGGCTCAAACTTGACGGGCCGCTCGCCAAGGGCCGGGCAAAGGCCTGCTCCGCGCCGGAGACCAGAAAGTCGTCTGGGCTCAGGCGCAGGCAACCGAACATCCCGGCCATGCGGATATCCTGCGCCATGCGCAGCAATGCAAGCCGAGCAGAATCCTGCATGCGCACTGCCGTACTTTGCAGGCGCCAAGTCTGGTGCGCGGAGACAAAAAGCTGGCTGGCCGCCGCCAGCAGCATCAATCCGATCGCCAGCGCCACCACCATCTCAAGCAAGCCAAACCCTGCCTGACAGCGCCTCATCGCCGCCTGCGCTCATGTTCGCTGTGCAGCGCCATCGCCGCCTGGCCATCCCGGCGCGCGCTGTCCGCAGCCTGCAATGCCTGCAATTGCATCGCAGCCGTTGCGAACAGACCTGCGGCCACGATCACGATCGCCAACAGCACTTCCAGAAGCGTCATGCCCCCTTGCCTTGCGTGCATCCCTGCACCTCCTGCGACTTTTCCGGTCATTGCTTTCAACTAGGGCGACTGGACCTCTTGTCCAACCGCCAGGAAGCTATAGCCAAGCACGTCCAGGGAGGAATGCACGGTGAAGCAACGCGGCGTAACACTGATACAAATGTTGTCGGCCTTGGCCGTGGCGGTCTTGCTGACCCAACTGGGCATGCCGGCCTACGCCCGAATGAGCGATGACCTGCACCGGGCGGCGGCTGCCCGAGATCTGGCGCAGGCGCTGCGCAGTGCACGCAGCCATGCCATGCTGCAAAGCCAGCCGGTGCTGGTGCTGGCGCTGGACGGTAATTGGGGGAATGGTTGGCGGGTAGTGCTGGAGCATAACCGGCAGGTGCTACGCGAACAGCGCCTTTCAAAGCCGCTGAAAATAACCAGCAATCGCGGCGAGCAGTTCAAATTCAGTGCGCTGGGCGTGCCAATGACGTCGGGCAACGGCTGGTTGGGCGCAACACTGGAAATGTGCGAACGCGCCGCTGCTCGCAGCCGATATCAAGTGGCGCTGGCATCAAGCGGCAGAGTCAGGTTGCTTACGGAGGACCGGAGCAATGACCGCTGCTAGCGCGGTCATTGCAGGAACAGTCTTGAGTCGCGCAAGGGCTGCAAAGCAGCCCCTGCATTGGCAGCGGTGCAGCCCGTTAGATCAGCGAGCGAACCCGCAGCTCTTTGGGCATTGAAAAGGTGATGTTCTCTTCGCGCCCATCCAGCTCTTCTGCGCCGGTAGCGCCCCAGGCCTTGAGCTGTTCGATCACACCACGCACCAGCACTTCGGGTGCCGAAGCACCGGCGGTGATGCCGATCCGCGCGGTCTGGTCAAACCAGCCGCGTTGCATGTCCTCGGCACCATCGATCAGGTAGGCCGGGGTGCCCATGCGCTCAGCCAGCTCGCGCAAACGGTTGGAGTTGGAACTGTTCGGGCTGCCCACCACCAGCACCACGTCGCTCTCGCCGGCCAGTTGCTTGACGGCGTCCTGGCGGTTCTGGGTGGCGTAGCAGATGTCGTCCTTGCGCGGGCCACCGATGTTCGGGAAGCGCGCACGCAACGCATCGATGACGCGGCTGGTGTCGTCCATCGACAGTGTTGTCTGGGTGACGAAAGCCAGGTGGTTCGGGTCGCGCACCTGCAGGTTGGCAACATCTTCCTCGTCTTCGACAAGGTAGATGGCGCCGCCGTTGCTGGCATCGTACTGGCCCATGGTGCCTTCGACTTCCGGGTGCCCTTCGTGGCCGATGAGAATGCACTCACGGCCATCGCGGCTGTACTTGGCCACTTCGATGTGAACCTTGGTCACCAGCGGGCAGGTGGCATCGAACACTTTCAGCCCACGGCCAGCAGCTTCCTGGCGCACAGCCTGGGAAACACCGTGGGCACTGAAGATGACGATGACATCGTCCGGCACCTGGTCCAGCTCTTCGACAAAGATGGCGCCGCGGTTACGCAAGTCTTCCACCACGAACTTGTTGTGCACCACTTCGTGACGCACATAGATCGGCGGGCCGAAGACTTCCAGCGCGCGGTTGACGATCTCGATCGCCCGGTCGACCCCGGCGCAGAAGCCGCGCGGGTTGGCGAGTTTGATTTGCATGCTCGGCTCCAGGCTTACAGGGCCTTCACCTCGAGGATCTCCACCTCGAAGGTCAGGGTCTTGCCAGCCAGTGGGTGATTGAAGTCGATGGTGACCTGGTCGTCATCGAACGCTTTGACCACACCCGGCAGCTCGGTGTTGGCGGCGTCGTTGAAGATGATCAGCAACCCTTCGGACAACTCCATGCCTTCGAAGTTGGACCTCGGCATAACCTGTACGTTCTGCGGGTTAGGCTGGCCAAAGGCGTTCTCCGGGGCAACCACCACGGTGCGCTTGTCACCGGCCTTGAAACCGAACAGGGCGTTTTCAAAACCCGGCAGCAGGTTGCCATCACCCACTTTGAAGGTGGCCGGGGCTTTATCGAACGTGCTGTCGACGGTGTCGCCGTTTTCCAGGTGCAGCGCGAAGTGCAGGGTGACTTCGGTGTTCTGGCCGATACGGGTGTCAGTCATGGACCGGATCCTCGGACTTCTTGCTCTTGAACATATCCAGCGCCAGCATCACCGCACCAACGGTGATGGCGCTGTCGGCCACGTTGAAGGCCGGGAAGTAATGACGGTTCTGCCAGTGCACCAGGATGAAGTCGACCACATGGCCCAGCACGATGCGGTCGTACAGGTTGCCAATCGCCCCACCCAGCACCAGCGCCAGCGCCACGGCCAGCCAGGTCTCGTTGCGCCCCAGGCGTTTGAGCCACACCACCAGCACCGCGCTGACCACCACGGCGATCAGGGCGAACAACCAGCGCTGCCAACCTGCACCATCAGCCAGGAAGCTGAACGCGGCACCGGTGTTGTAAGCCAGGGTCCAGCTGAAGTAGTCAGGAATGACCACGATCTGCTGGTACATGGTCAGGGCGTTGTTGAAGTACAGCTTGGTGGCCTGGTCGATGACCAGGACCAGCAAGCTCAGCCAAAGCCATGCAAGGCGCCCGAAGCGCCCCGCTGCAGGGTTAGGCATAGTGGCGCACCTCACCCTGGCCGCTCAGGTTGTCGACACAACGGCTGCAGATTTCCGGGTGCTCCGGGTGGCTGCCGACGTCGGCGCGGAAGTGCCAGCAACGGCCGCACTTGGCGTGACCGGACTTGACCACTTTCAGCTTGAGGCCTTCGACTTCGGTGGCTACGGCTTCGGCCGGCGCCTGTGCGAACGGCACCACGCTAGCGGCCGAGGTGATCAGCACGAAGCGCAGCTCGTCGCCCAGCTTGCCCAGGTCGGCACTCAGGCCTTCGTCGGCGTACAGGGTCACTTCAGCCTGCAGGTTGCCGCCAATGACCTTGGCGGTACGCTGGTTCTCCAGCTCTTTGTTCACCGATGCCTTCACCGCCATCACGCGGTCCCAGTAAGCGCGGCCAAGCTCGGTGCCTTCCGGCAGCTCGCTCAAGCCTTGGTACCAGCCGTTGAGCATGACCGACTCGTTGCGCTCGCCCGGCAGGTACTGCCAGATTTCGTCGGCGGTGAATGCCAGGATCGGCGCGATCCAGCGCACCAACGCTTCGCTGATGTGGAACAGCGCGGTCTGGCAGGAACGGCGGGCGACACTGTTGGCGCCGGTGGTGTACTGGCGGTCCTTGATGATGTCGAGGTAGAAGCCGCCCAGTTCCTGTACGCAGAAGTTGTGCACTTTGGAGTAGACGTTCCAGAAACGGTACTCGCTGTAGTGCTCTTCCAGCTCGCGTTGCAGCAGCAGGGTGCGGTCCACGGCCCAGCGGTCCAGCGCCAGCATGTCTTCCGAGGCCAGCAGGTCGCGGGCCGGGTCGAAGCCGGACAGGTTGGAAAGCAGGAAACGCGCGGTATTACGGATACGCCGGTAAGCATCGGCGCTGCGCTGCAGGATCTGCTCGGAAACCGCCATTTCACCGGAATAGTCGGTGGCCGAAACCCACAGGCGCAGGATATCGGCACCCAGGGTGTTGTTGACCTTCTCCGGCTCGATGGTGTTACCCAGCGACTTGGACATCTTGCGGCCGTTCTCGTCCACGGTGAAGCCGTGGGTCAGCAGCTCGCGGTACGGCGCGTGGTTGTCGATGGCGCAACCGGTCAGCAAGGACGAGTGGAACCAGCCGCGGTGTTGATCGGAACCTTCCAGGTACAGGTCAGCGCGCGGGCCGGTAGCGTGGCCGATGTCGTGCGAGCCACGCAGTACGTGCCAGTGGGTGGTACCGGAGTCGAACCACACGTCGAGGGTGTCAGCGATCTTGTCGTACTGGTCGGCTTCAGCGCCCAGCAGTTCGGCGGCGTCCAGCTTGAACCAGGCCTCGATGCCTTGCTGCTCGACACGCTTGGCCACTTCTTCCATCAGTTCGACAGTGCGCGGATGCAGCTCGCCGGTCTGCTTGTGCAGGAAGAACGGGATCGGCACACCCCAGTTGCGCTGACGCGAGATGCACCAGTCCGGGCGGTTGGCGATCATCGCGTGCAGGCGCGCCTGGCCCCAGGCCGGGACGAACTTGGTGTCTTCGATGGCTTTCAGCGCACGCTCACGCAGCGGCTCGCCAGTGCTCGGCTGCTTGTCCATGCCCACGAACCACTGCGCGGTCGCGCGGTAGATCAGCGGAGTCTTGTGGCGCCAGCAGTGCATATAGCTGTGGCTGATGGTTTCGGTGTGCATCAGCGCACCGACTTCGCTCAGCTTCTCGACGATGGCCGGGTTGGCCTTCCAGATGAACTGGCCGCCGAAGAATGGCAGCGACTCGACATACACGCCGTTGCTCTGCACCGGGGTAAGGATGTCGTCGTTGACCATGCCGTAGCGCTTGCAGGTGACGAAGTCGTCTTCACCGTAGGCTGGCGCGGAGTGCACCACACCGGTACCGGCGCCCAGCTCGACGTAGTCAGCCAGGTACACTGGCGACAGGCGGTCGTAGAACGGGTGACGGAAGTTGACCAGCTCCAGCGCCGAACCTTGGGCGGTGGCAAGAACCGAACCTTCCAGGTTGTAGCGCTTCAGGCACGACTCGACCAGCTCTTCAGCCAGCACCAGCAGGCGCTCGCCGGTGTCGACCAGGGCGTACTTGAATTCCGGGTGGATGTTCAGGGCCTGGTTGGCCGGGATGGTCCACGGGGTGGTGGTCCAGATCACGATGGCGGCCGGCTTGGTCAGCGAGGCCAGGCCGAAGGCGGCGGCCAGCTTGGCCTCATCGGCAACCGGGAAGGCCACGTCGATGGTCTGCGACTTCTTGTCGGCGTACTCGACTTCCGCTTCAGCCAGCGCCGAACCGCAATCAAAGCACCAGTTCACCGGCTTCAGGCCCTTGAACACGAAGCCTTGTTTGACCATCTCGGCCAGGGCGCGGATTTCACCGGCCTCGTTGGCAAAGTTCATGGTCTTGTATGGGTTGTCCCAGTCACCCAGCACGCCCAGGCGAATGAATTCGGTCTTCTGCCCTTCGATCTGCTCGGCAGCGTACTCGCGGCAGAGCTCGCGGGTACGGTCGGCGGAAAGGTGCTTGCCGTGGGTAACCTCGACCTTGTGCTCGATCGGCAGGCCGTGGCAGTCCCAGCCTGGCACGTACGGCGCATCGAAGCCGGCCAGGGTCTTGGAGCGGACGATCATGTCCTTGAGGATCTTGTTCAGCGCATGACCGATGTGAATCTTGCCGTTGGCATAGGGCGGGCCGTCGTGCAGGACGAACTTGGGACGATCCTTGCCAATTTCGCGCAGCTTCTGGTACAGGCCAATGCTGTCCCAGCGCTGCAGGATCTGCGGTTCGCGCTGAGGCAGGCCGGCCTTCATGGGGAAGGCGGTGTCCGGAAGGTTAAGCGTGGCTTTGTAGTCGGTCATTTCAGGCTCTTCGTTAGCGGTTGAGCGTGCCAATGTGCACGTGCGGCGGCGATATCCGCATCGATCGCCGACTTCAGCGCCTCCAGGGAGGCGAATCGCTGCTCTTCACGCAGCTTGTGGTGGAACTCCACCGTCAGGCGCCGGCCGTAAAGATCGCCGGCAAAGTCCAGAAGATGAATCTCCAGGTGCGGGCGCCCATCACCGGCAACGGTGGGGCGCACGCCGATATTGCCGACACCCGGCCAAGCTTTGCCGTCGATCACGATGCTGGCCAGGTATACCCCGGACAGCGGCACGCGACGGCGCTTGAGCTGGATGTTGGCGGTTGGTGTGCCGAGCTGGCGGGCCAGCTTCTGGCCGTGCAGCACGCGGCCTGTAATGCGGTACGGGCGGCCCAGCAGGTGTTCGGCCAGCTCGAAGTTGCCCTCGGACAAGGCCTTGCGCACTTCGGTGCTGCTGACCCGCAGGCCATCCTGGATGACCGTGTTGGCGGCCTCGACGGTAAAGCCATACGCGTTGCCGGCCTCGACCAGGAAAGCGAAGTCGCCAGCGCGGTCGCAGCCGAAGCGGAAGTCATCGCCCACTTCGAGATGACGCACGCCCAGGCCGTCGACCAGGATGGCTTTGACGAAGGCATCGGCACTGAGCTTGCTCAGACGCTGGTTGAACGCCAGGCACAGCACCCGGTCGATACCTTCGGTCGCCAGCAGCTCTATCTTGTCGCGCAGCCGGGCCAGGCGCGCTGGCGCGGTATCGGGTGCGAAGTACTCGCGTGGTTGCGGTTCGAAGATCACCACGCAGGTCGGCAGGCCCAAGGCCTGACCGCGCTCGCGCAGGCGCGCCAGGATTGCCTGGTGGCCGCGGTGAACCCCGTCGAAGTTGCCAATGGTGGCGACACAGCCCCGGTGCTCGGGGCGCAGGTTGTGAAGACCTCGAACCAGCTGCATAACGCGCTTCTTGCTCATAAAGTGGCCGATTATAACCACACCCGGGCGCTGGTGACAGGCAGCAGCGCCCAAGGGCGGCGTGGAATGCGAAAAACCGACGCCTGACCCGCCAAAAGCCTCAGTGCAAGGCCTTGCGAGCGAAATGCCGGGGTCTGAAGCCACACAGGTACAGGCAGCCAAAATACGTCACGACGCCCGCCAGGATCAGCGCCCCAAGCCGCAGGAAGCGCTCAAGCATGATGCCCTGCTCCCAGGCCGGCATATAGTGCATGCCCGCCAGCAGTACTGCCGACATCAGCGTCACCGCCAACACAAGCTTGAGCAGGAACACTGCCCAGCCAGGCTGAGGCTCGAACAGCTGCTGACTGCGCAGCTTCCAGAACAGCAAACCGGCATTCAGGCAGGCACCGAGGCTGATCGCCAATGCCAGGCCGGCATGTGCAAGCGGGCCGACCAGGGCAAGGTTGAACAGCTGGGTGCAGACCAAGGTGAAGACTGCGATCTTCACCGGCGTGCGAATATTCTGCTGCGCATAGAAGCCAGGTGCCAGTACCTTGATCAAAATGATCGCCAGCAAGCCCACGGAATAGGCGATCAACGCCCGCTGGGTCATGGCCGCATCAAACGCGCTGAACTTGCCATATTGAAACAGCGCAACGGTCAGCGGCTCGGCAAGAATGGCCAAAGCCAGGGTGCAGGGCAGCACCAGCAGGAAGCACAGGCGCAGGCCCCAGTCGAGAATCCGTGAGTACTCCTCGCGGTCCTTGTTGGCATAGGTCTTGGCCAGGGTCGGCAGCAGGATGGTGCCCAGGGCAACGCCCAGCACACCGGAAGGCAGCTCCATGAGGCGGTCGGCGTAGTACATCCACGACACCGAGCCGGCCACCAGGAAGGAGGCGAAGATGGTGTTGATGATCAGCGAGATCTGGCTCACCGACACCCCCAGGATCGCCGGCAGCATCTGCTTCAGTACCCGCCACACACCAGCGTCCTTGAGGTTCAGGCGCGGCAGCACGAGCATGCCGATCTTCTTCAGCGCTGGCAGCTGGTACAGCAACTGCGCCAGGCCACCCGCCAGCACGCCCCAGGCCAACGCCATGATTGGCGGGTTGAAGTACGGCGTCAGCAACACGGCGAAGGCGATCATCGCCACGTTCAGCAAGGTAGGCGTGAAGGCCGGCACCGAAAAGCGGTTCCAGGTATTGAGGATCGCTCCGGCCAGGGAAGACAGCGAGATCAGGAATATATAAGGAAACGTCACCCGCAACAGGTCGGTGGTCAGCGCGTATTTTTCGGTGCTGTCGACAAAACCCGGGGCCGTCGCCCACACCACCCACGGTGCAGCGAGGATGCCGATGGCGGTCACCAGGGCCAGCACCAGGGTCAGAAGGCCGCTGACATAGGCAATGAAGGTGCGCGTCGCCTCCTCGCCCTGCTGGGTCTTGTACTCGGCCAGAATCGGCACGAAGGCCTGGGAGAATGCGCCTTCGGCGAAGATGCGCCGCAACAGGTTGGGCAGTTTGAACGCGATGAAGAAGGCATCGGTAGCGACACCAGCACCAAAGATGCGGGCCAGGATGGTGTCGCGAACAAAGCCCAGCACCCGCGAAATCATGGTGATCGAGCTTACTGCAGCCAGGGATTTGAGCAGGTTCATCGAAAAGATTCACGCCAATGACAGAGGACGCTGCCAGACAGCGTCCGAATGTGCGATACTCCCGCGCCTTCGCAGGGGAGCCAAAAATTCCCGAGTGTACAGGTCGCGCAGCAGAAAGGAATCTTTCCCGCTTGTTGGCGCACCGCTCGGCGGAACCTTGCAGGTGGCCTTGACATCCGCTCGACTGATCGGCATGATTCGCGGCCTATTTTGTTTGCTATTTACCTAAAGTCTTTCGAGGAGCTCGACGGTGGCCAACACACCTTCCGCCAAGAAACGTGCAAAACAGGCTGAGAAGCGTCGCAGCCACAACGCCAGCCTGCGTTCCATGGTCCGCACCTACATCAAGAATGTAGTTAAAGCCATCGACGCAAAAGACGCCGAAAAAGCGCAAGCCGCTTACGTTCTGGCTGTACCTGTAATCGACCGTATGGCCGACAAGGGTATCATCCACAAGAACAAGGCTGCTCGTCACAAAGGCCGTCTGAATGGCCACATCAAGGCGCTGAAAGAAGCTGCAGCTGCCTAAGCGACGCGCTAGTCGAAAAACCGACCCTAGGGTCGGTTTTTTGTTGCCTGCGATTTATGCATGCGGGCCCAGCTCCATGTGGTACTTGATCTCTGTGGGAGCGGCCTTGCGTCGCGGAAGAGCTGCGGGGCAGCCCCGGCAAGCTCAGCTTCTGCGCTGAGGCCGAGGGGCCGCTACGCCCCCCCCTGTCGCGACGCAAGGCCGCTCCCACAAAAAAGCGGGGCCGCGTTTGGCGGCCCTACTTTTACATCACTTGGCGATTTGAATCTTCGGTGCCCACTGCAGCCATTCATCCTCGGCCTTTTCGAACAAGGCAAAGGTCTGCTGCGGCCGTGCCGGGTTACCCATCTGCTCGCCATCTGGCGTTGCAAAGGCGATACCGCCATCGATCAGGGTTTCCACCGACTCGGTACGCACTGTAGCGCCCTTGAACAGA
The DNA here is from genome assembly GCF_046230975.1 of Pseudomonas sp. KCJK9058. Lineage (NCBI taxonomy): Bacteria > Pseudomonadati > Pseudomonadota > Gammaproteobacteria > Pseudomonadales > Pseudomonadaceae > Pseudomonas > Pseudomonas sp. KCJK9058. Next base: position 3,589 of record NZ_JBJJLR010000041.1, on the reverse strand, counting down.
CCCCAGTCGAAACCGAAACCACTGCTGTTCCAGAAGCGGCTACCGCTGCGCACCAAGGCGGCATAACGCGGCTCGATGAGGATATGAATCAGCACGCGGTCAGCGCTCTGGCCCAGCTCGAAGCCTGTCACCTTGCCCACCGTAACCTCACGATAGGTAACCGGCACACCCGGCTTGATCGAGCCGCGGCGTGGCGCACTGAGCGTCAATGGCAGGCCGACCTCTGGCCCTGCTACCTCCGGTGCTTCGGCCAGGGCGATGAAATCGCGCTGTGGCCCACGGTTCTTGGCTGCTGGCTGCACTTCCAGGTACTGCCCACCTATCAAGGTGTCCAGGTTTTCAGTGCGCACCAGGCCCAAGGCCGGCTTGACCACCCAGAACTGCGTACCAGCACGGGCAATGCGATCCGCCGATTCGGTAATGCGCGCCCGTAGCAGCACCGCCTGCAGGTCATCGGTGAGGTCGACGCTCTCGATGCTGCCCACATCCAGGCCGCGGAAGCGGATGGCCGTGCCCGGTTTCAGGCCATCGGCACGCTCCACGCGGATGGTGATCAACGTACCCGCACGGTTTACCGCCTCCTGGCTGTCATGCAGGCGGAAGCGTGGAATGTGTCGCTTCAGCGGTACATCGGGCCGTGGCGTATCGAACGCAATACCGCCGGCCATCAGTGTTTGCAGCGACTCACTCTTGATCTTGATGCCCGACAGGCCGCCGGTCAGGGTGATCCCACTGACGTTCCAGAAGCGCGACGAACCATTGACCAGCTTCTCGTACTCCTTCTCGATATGCACACCGATCAGGATGCGGTTGCTGTTACGGGCGAACTGATAGCTCTGCACGCTACCCACCTTCACCTGGCGATACATCACCGGGCTGCCGATTTCCAGCGAACCCAAGGTGTCGGCGAACAACACCATGTGCAGGCCCGGCGCTTTGAGGTCGAGCGGCGGCGCCTTGGCACGCGCCTCGAACTCACGCTCTGGCCGTGCGCCCTTCTCACCAGGACGAATGGCGATGTAGTTACCTTTGACCAGCGCTTCCAGGCCCGTGATTCCCGCCAGGGAAATCGACGGTTTGACTACCCAGAACTGTGTTCCGTCTACCAGGTAGTCCTCGGTCAGCGGGTCGAGTGTCAGCTCGGCCGAAGCGCTGGCCAGGTTGTCTTCCATCTTCAGGGCTTTCAGCGAGCCCACCTGAATGCCCTTGTACATGACCGGCGTGCGACCCGCCTGCAGGCCTTCATAATCGCTCAGCTTCACTTTTACCCGGATACCCGCCTGTGCTGCATCGAAGTCCTCGTACAGGCGGAACGGCAGGCTTGGATCGGTGGGCGGGCTGTCCTTGCGGTACTCCGGCGTGGCGAAGGCGATACCACCCGCCACAATGCTCGACAACGACTCACTGCGCACCTTCACACCCGAAAGCGAAGCATCAATGCTGACACCGCTGGCGTTCCAGAAACGCGTGTGCTTGCGCACCAGGCTGGCGTAGGCCGGCTCGATGAAGACTTTCACCTCTACGGTGCTCTGGTCCTCGGACAGGCGATAGCTTTTCACCCGGCCAACCTGAATCTGCTTGTAGAACACCGGGCTGTCACGGTTGAGCGAGCCCAGCCTGTCGGCCTTGAGGGTCAGGTGCAGGCCGGGTTCAGAATCCGAGAGCGGTGGCGCCACCTTCAATGCCACAAAGCGTTTGGTACGTTCCCCCTCCCCCGGGCTAACAGCGATGTAGTTACCCGATACCAGTGTTTCAAGGCCAGATATACCGGCCAGGCTGACACTCGGCTTCACCAGCCAGAAACGCGTGCCTTTGGTTAGATGGGGCTCGGCAGCCTTGTTCATCTCGATGGTAGCGATCACCCCCTGCGTGTCGCCCTTGGCGTCGAGCACCAGGCTTTTCACCTTGCCAACCGGCATGCCTTTGTAGATGACCTCGGTCTTGTTGGCGACGATACCCTCTCCCGACTCGAAGCGGACTTCAATTTCCACGCCAGCGTCGCGGTAGGCCTGCCACGCGAGCCAGCCACCGATCATTAGCGCAATCAAGGGCAGGATCCAGATGGCCGACCAGTTCGAGGCGGGGCGGGTTTTAGCCGTTGGCAGGTCACTCATGGTCGTCATCCGACTCCGTGTTATCCCAAATCAGTCGGGGATCGAAAGTTAAAGCGGCAAGCATTGTCAGGATCACCACAGTTGCGAAGGCGACAGCGCCCAGGTTGGCTTCGACACTGGCTATTCGGCCAAAATTCACCACTGCCACCAGGATGGCAATGACGAAGATATCCAGCATGGACCAGCGCCCGATGAATTCGATGAAGCGGTACATCAATATCCGCTGCCGGGCCGAAAGCGGTTGCCGCCGCTGGACGGAGTACAACAGCAAGCCGATGCCCACCAGCTTGAACGTGGGGACCAGGATACTGGCAATGAACACCACAGCCGCAATGGGCACCATGCCATGCTTGAGCAGGGTGATGACACCGGACATGATGGTGTCCGGGCTGCCCTGACCGAGGGTACTCACGGTCATGATCGGCAGTATGTTGGCTGGGATGTAGAGGATCGACGCCGCAATCAGCAACGCCCAGGTGCGCGCGATACTGTTCGGCCGGCGTGCATGCACGATAGCGCCGCAGCGTGTGCAGGTTTGCGAAGTGCTGTCTGGCTCTTGCCTGTTCAGCTCGTGACACTCATTGCAGACAACAATGCCTGCGTCAATCGCCCGCATGCAGGTCCTCCCCCGATAGCGCACTCCAGATCTGGTGGGGCGACATCACCACCTCGAGCCACACCTGGATCAATAACAGACTGATGAAACAGAACAGCCCAAGGCCCACGGTCAGTTCGGCCAGGTCCACCAGTTTGACGATGGCCACCAGCACCCCCATGAAATAGACCTCGAGCATGCCCCAGTCACGCAGATGGTGATAGATGCGGTAGAAGACCAGGCCGTAGTCACGCCCGAAGTTCAAGCGGATGCTCAACAGCACAGCCAGCTGACAGAGCAGTTTCGCCAGCGGAATGACCATGCTACAGAGCAACACCACTACGGCAACACCGCGCATTCCGGAGTTATACAGGCCTAGCACGCCACTCCAGACCGTATCGTCCGAAGTCTGACCAAGCAGGTGCAACTGCATGATCGGCAGGAAATTGGCCGGCACGAACAGCAAAAGGGCCGCCAGTACCAAGGCCAGGCTGCGATTGACCACATTGTGCCGGTGGGCATAGAGCTCGTAGCCGCAGCGCGGGCATTGGGCTTTCTCATCATGCTGCAGCACGGGCTTGCGCAGCAGCAGGTCACATTCATGGCAGGCGACAAGCTCGTCCAACGGCAGCTGGTCCAGGGTTTCAGGTTCGACAGAATTGGACATATGGCGCTTCTGAATAGGTGCGTGGTGGCTATTCTAGTGTTCTGGCTCGAATTGTGGGAGGCGACATTGGCCTGGAGGGTATGCGCCCCTGCCTGGCGTTGCCCCCTTCCCCGTAGGAGCGGGTTTACCCGCGAACACCGGCGAAGCCGGTGCCATCTCCGCTCTCGAGCAGGTCCAGTTTTTTTGCCCACAAAGACAAAACCCCTACCTGCG
>NZ_JBJJLR010000040.1:0-53738 GCF_046230975.1 Pseudomonas sp. KCJK9058 | reverse complement strand
GGCCTGCGCCGAATTCGAGATCGCGTTCGAGCGCGAAGACTGGGGTTCTGGCTTCAAGGCCACTGACAGCACCGAGTTTCTCGCGCTGAACCCCAACGCCATGGTTCCGGTGATCCAGGACGGCGACTTCACCTTGTGGGAATCCAATAGCATCATCCGCTACCTGGCCAGCCGCTACGGCGCCACCGCGTTCTATCCCGGCGAGGCCCAGGCGCGGGCGAGGATCGACCAGTGGATCGACTGGCAGGCCTCGGACCTCAACCGCTCTTGGAGCTACGCGTTCATGTCGCTGGTCAGGCATTCGCCCGCTCACCAGGACCCGCAAGCACTGGCTGCCGGTTGTGCCGAGTGGTCACGCTACATGCGCATCCTCGACCGCCAGCTGGCCGGCACCGGTGCCTATGTGGCCGGCAGCCAGTTCACCCTGGCCGACATCCCGATCGGCCTGTCGGTCAACCGCTGGTTCGAAACGCCGTTCGAGCACCCGCACCTGCCCGCGGTGCGCGATTATTACGAGCGCCTGAGCGAGCGCCCTGCCTATCACCTGCATGGCCGAAACGGTACCCCGTAGTACCCGCAAGAACGTGTATCCAGGGGCGCAAGGCGCCCCAAGGTTCCGGCCTGTTACAGCGCAACCTGCCGCCCGGCTACCACCCCTCGCCCACGCCAGGCAAGCAGCAGCACCAGCCCCAGCCCCAGCGCCGCCATCGCAGCCCCCGCCAGGGAAATCGCCGGGTAGCCCAGCCCCGCGTTGATCACCGCGCCGCCCAGCGCCGCACCGATCGCATTGCCCAGGTTGAACGCGCCAATGTTCACCGCCGAGGCCAGGTTGGGCGCATCCTTGGCCGCTTCCATGACCCGCATTTGCAGCGGCGGCACCAGGGCAAAGCTGGCCGCCCCCCAAACCAGGATCGCCAGGGCCGTCGGCAGCGGCCAGTCCAGTACCAGCGGAAACACCAGCAGCACGGCAATCAGCCCAGCCAGTGACAGGATCAGGGTGCGATCGATCGAGCGGTCCGCCGCCTTGCCGCCCCACACGTTGCCCAAGGTCAGGCCGACACCGAACAGCACCAGCATGGCCGTCACGAAAGGGGTGGACGCCGCCGCTTCATGCTGCAGGATCGGCGCAATGTAGGTGAACACCGTGAACATGGCGCTGGAACCCACCACGGTCAGCAACAAGGCCGCCAGTACCGGCCTGCGGCCCAGCACACGGATCTCGGCCATGGCACCCTCGCCCTTGGGCGACGCAACATTGGGCAGTGCGTACCAGAGTGTGGTCATCGCCACCAGGCCAAGCCCGGCAATCCCCCAGAACGCCGTGCGCCAACCCAGCATTTCACCCAACCAGGTCGCTAACGGCACGCCGCCGATGGTGGCCAGGGTCAAACCCATGAACATTGCAGCCACGGCCCCGGCGCGCTTCGCCGGCGGCACCACACTGGCCGCGACGATCGAGCCGATGCCAAAGAAGGCGCCGTGGTTGAGTGAAGTGACCACGCGGGCCACCAGCAGGCTGGCGTAGTCGCTGGCCAGGGCCGACATCAGGTTGCCCAAGGTGAAAATGGCCATCAGCCCGATCAGCAGGTAACGGCGCGGGATCTTCACCGTGGCCAGGGTCATCAGCGGCGCGCCGATCAGCACGCCGATGGCATAGGCACTGACCAGCAGCCCGGCAGCAGGAATGGAAACGCCAAGGTCGGTAGCGATACTGGGCAACATACCCATGGGGGCGAACTCTGTAACGCCGATGCCGAAGGCACCGATGGCGAGTGCGACAAGCGGTGGATTGATACGCATGGCAAGCTCCTTATCTATGCCGCAAATGCTACGATCCGTTTAAAATGCGCACTAGACTGCATTTTTGCGAACCACCTTTGCTTGAGAGGCACAAATGGACTTCAGTGGCAGATCCGGCGAGATGGAGATTTTTGTCAAGGTGGCGCAAGCGGGCAGCCTGTCTGCTGCCGCCCGAGCGCTAGGCCTGACGCCCTCGGCGGTCAGCCGCATTCTCGCCCGCACCGAACAGCGCCTGGGTACCCGCCTGCTGCTGCGCACGACCCGGGCGCTCACCCTCACCCCCGAGGGAGAGGCCTACCTGCGCGGCGCACGGCGGGTGCTGGCGGACATGCTGGAAGTGGAAGAAGCCATCACTGACCAAGGCGTGCCACGCGGGCGCTTGCGGGTCAGCGCTGCGCTGGGCCATGCCCGGTTGACCGTAGTGCCGCTGCTGGCGGCCTTCAGCGCACGCTACCCGCAAGTGCTGGTTGACCTGACCCTCAGCGACGAGGTGGCTGACATTCTCGGCGGCCAGGCCGACGTGGCGCTGCGCTTCGGTCACCTGCCGGACAGCTCGTTGAGCGCTCGCGCCATTGGCGAGACCGGCCAGGTAGTGGTGGCCTCGCCCGATTACCTGCAACGCCACGGTACCCCGCTTGAACCTGAAGACCTGGCCCGGCACAACTGCCTGCGCTTCAACTTCCGCCGCGCGATGCCCGACTGGCCGTTTCACCGCGACGGGCATACATTCTCACTGAAGGTTAAAGGGAATATCGAATGCAGCAGCGGCGAAGCGCTGGCGCAGCTGGCCAGGCTGGGCGCCGGCGTGGCGCGTATCGGCACCTTTACCGTGGCCGATGACCTGGCCAACGGGCAACTGGTGCCGCTGCTGGAGGCTTACAACCCGGGTGATCGGGAACCGATTCATGCGGTGTTCGTCGGCGGCCCGGCGATGCCGGCGCGGGTGCGGGTGTTTGTGGATTTTCTGGTGGAGCAGCTATCTGGTGGCCAGTAGAGCCGGCCTCGTGTCGCGACAGGGCCGCCAACGCATGGCGGTTGCATCACTGGGCGGCAGAGCCGGTGCTGATGTGCAGCGACTGCAGCCTGACCTGACACCGATACCGCCCGTTAGGTTATCTTCGACGCTTCACTGTACCGCCCGGGCCAGACCACCATGCGCATTGTCATTCCCGACGACTACCAAAACGTAATCCGTACCCTCGATTGCTTCGGCAAGCTGAGCGGGCATGCTGTCAGCGTCCTTCATGAGCTCCCGCCTGCCACGCTGGAACAACTTGCCGCACGTTTTGCCGATGCCGACGCCCTGGTACTCACCCGCGAACGCACACGCATCGACGCTGCCTTGCTCGACCGCCTGCCCAACCTCAAGCTGATCAGCCAGACCGGCAAGGTGTCCAGCCACCTCGACCTGGCTGCCTGCACCGCGCGCGGCATTGCCGTGACCGAGGGACGCGGATCGCCGGTAGCGCCTGCCGAACTGGCCTGGGCGCTGATCCTCAATGCCCGCCGGCAACTGGTGCCGGCCATTGATGCCTTTCACCAAGGCCAATGGCAGGTCAACCTGGGCCAGGCGCTGGCTGGGCAGACGCTGGGCATCTGGGGCTATGGCAAGATCGGCCAGCGCCTGGCGCGTTATGCGCAGGCTTTCGACATGCCCGTGCTGGTGTGGGGCAGCGACAGCAGCCGCGCCACAGCCAAAGCCCATGGCCACGCTGCTGCCGCCTCGCGTGAGGCGTTTTTTGCCGAGGCGGATATTGTCAGCCTGAACCTGCGCCTTTCGGATCAGACACGCCATGGAGTGACCTTCGACGACCTGTCCCACATGAAGCCCGACGCCTTGCTGGTGAACGTCAGCCGCGCGGAACTGATTGCACCAGGCGCATTACTGCAGGCATTGGATGTCGGGCGGCCGGGCTACGCGGCGGTGGATGTTTATGAGGAGGAGCCGTTACTCGACCCGGCCCATCCACTGCTGCGTCACCCACGTGTACTCAGCACGCCCCACCTGGGGTATGTGGAGAAGAACGGCTACGAGCTGTACTTCGGTGACGCCTTCGACAATGTGCTGGCGTTTTTCGAAGGGGTACCGAAGAACGTCGCCAACCCGCAAGCTTTGGCACTTCAACGCTGAACCCAGTGCAGCCTTGAGGTTGCACTACCCAAGCAGGTGCAGCCCCAGCGTAAACACAGCCACGGCCAAGGCGACCAACGACACCCCATGACGTTCCAGGTACGCGGGCCAACCGGCTGCTGACTGCGCCACGCATTGACATTGGCGCTCAGCCAGGCCGGTCAAGCGCGTCTCCACACTGTCCACACGGTCTGCCTGGGTGCTCGCTGCCAGCGCGAGCTTCTTCAGCGCCGTGGTCACCGTGATGGACAGCCCCTCCCGAGCCTGATTGCTGGCGGCCAGTTGCTGCTGGCACTGCTCAAGGTGCTTGCGAATCGCCCCTTCCTTCTGCACACGGGCCAGGGTAGTTGCCACGAGCTTTTTGTTCAGCGCCTCGATACTGGCCTGCAGTGCGTCATGCCCGGGGGCCTGCTGGGCCGACGCGTCCGCCTCATGGTGGGGCTCGTGCATTGTGTTCCCATTCGCCTCGGCAAGCGGAGTCAGGGTGCCGTGTTCATGTAGCTGGTTCATCAATCACTGTCCGGATACTGCGGTAAGGGGCGAGAAGCTATCAAAATGACATTACCGGATCCACTGATCAGTCGCGCAATTGACGGCTTTCGTCAGAACGTGCGCGTACACTTGCCTTCATGCCACTCGCAGGAGCCGCTTCATGCCCTACCCCATTGAAGAAAAACTGGTCATCGGCGTTGCCTCGAGTGCGCTGTTCGACCTCTCCGTCTCCGATGACATCTACCAGACCCAAGGTGTCGAGGCTTACCGCCAGCACCAGGAGCAAAACCTGGACGAGCCGTTCCCCAGGGGGGTGGCGCTCCCGTTCATTCGCCGCTTCCTGAGCATCAACAAGGCGTTCCCCGACCAGTTGCCGGTGGAAGTGGTGCTGCTCTCGCGCAACTCGCCGGAAACCGGCCTGCGGGTGTTCCGCTCCATCAGCCACTATCAGTTGGACATCACCCGCGCGGCATTCATGTCGGGCCGCTCGCCCTACGAATACATCCCGGCGTTCAATGCCTCGCTGTTCCTCAGCGCCAACGAGGAAGATGTGCAAAAGGCCATCGATGCCAACTACCCTGCCGGGCGTGTACTGCCTACGCGCATCTACGATGATGAAATCGACACTGAGCTGCGGGTGGCCTTCGACTTCGATGGCGTGATTGCCGACGACGAGGCAGAGAGTGTTTACAAGCGCAACGACAACCTGGACGACTTTCAGGAACACGAGCGCATGCACAAGGGCACCCCGCATTCGCCGGGGCCACTGGCAGACCTTTACCGCAAACTATCGCGGATACGCATGCTGGAGGACCGCAAGCTGGCCGAGGACCCGACGTACCAACGGATTCTGCGCATTGCCATCGTCACGGCGCGCAACGCGCCTTCGCATGAGCGAGTGGTGACGACCTTGAAGGATTGGGGCGTATCCCCGGATGAGTGCTTTTTTCTAGGCGGTATGGATAAACCCAGGGTGTTGTCGATATTGAAGCCGCATGTGTTTTTCGACGACCAGCGCACGCACCTGCAATCGCCAGCGGGAAACCTGCCGATGGTGCATGTACCGTTTGGGGTGGCGAACAGCGTGCGCTCGCCTCAGGAACCCGACGTGAAGCAGGATCAACTGCCGATCAGCGCATCATCCTGCATGCCCTAAAGCGCAAACACCGGCGCTGTGCCACGCGCGGTTCGGGCGACCAAGGTGCGTGCGCCCGTGCCGGGTACGCGCTTGCAACCCGGCCGAGAGGGCGCGGTCCATCGCGGGGTCAGCTTAGCGCGGGCCGCCACCCTGATGGCCACCAAAACCACCGCCGTGGCCACCCCCACCATGACCCCCGCCACCACCCGGTGGCATGAACATCCAGCAACCCGACAAGGCGGATACCAGCGCCGCCACCAAGGCTGCGCGCAAAAGGTTTTTCGACTTCATTGAAACGCTCCACAAGGCTAGATCTGCTGCCTGCCTTAGCGGATCGGGCAGCGACAGGATTCTAGAGCTGCGGTGTGATGGCACAGGGAAACTTTGCATATCTTTACTGTCGACCCAGTGGCCGCAAACGCCGCGCAGGGACCACCAGAATGATCCTCCTTGACCCATGCCCACCCGCCGCCGCATGCTCGAACGCTTCCACCCACGCTCAAGGAACGATTGCATGAAGCTGGAAACGCTTGCCATCCATGCGGGCTTCAGCCCCGACCCGACCACCAAGGCGGTGGCCGTACCGATCTACCAGACCACCTCCTTCGCCTTCGACGACACCCAGCACGGCGCCGACCTGTTTGACCTGAAGGTTGCCGGCAACATCTATTCGCGCATCATGAACCCCACCAACGACGTGCTCGAGCAGCGCATGGCCGCCCTGGAAGGCGGGGTTGGCGCGCTGGCCGTCGCCTCGGGCATGGCGGCTATCACCTACGCCATCCAGACCGTCGCCGAAGCCGGCGACAATATCGTCTCGGTGGCCAAGCTGTACGGCGGCACCTACAACCTGCTGGCGCACACCCTGCCACGCATGGGAATCCACACCCGCTTCGCGGCCCATGACGATATCGCCGCCCTCGAAGCGCTGATCGACGCGCGTACCAAAGCGGTATTCTGCGAGTCCATCGGCAATCCCGCCGGCAATATCGTTGATATCGCTGCGCTGGCCGAGGCCGCCCACCGACACGGGGTGCCGCTGATCGTCGACAATACCGTGGCCACCCCGGTGCTGTGCCGGCCGTTCGAGCACGGCGCCGATATCGTCGTGCACTCGCTGACCAAGTACATCGGCGGTCACGGCACCAGCATCGGCGGCATCGTCATCGACTCCGGCAAATTCCCCTGGGCCGAAAACAAGGAACGCTTCGCCCTGCTCAACACCCCCGACCCGTCCTACCACGGCGTCACCTACACCGAAGCTTTCGGGCCTGCCGCCTTCATCGGCCGCTGCCGTGTGGTGCCCTTGCGCAACACCGGCGCCGCGCTGTCGCCGTTCAACGCCTTCCTGATCCTGCAAGGCCTGGAAACCCTGGCCCTGCGCATGGAGCGCCATACCGAGAACGCGCTAAAGGTCGCCCATTACCTGCAAGCCCACGAGCAAGTGGCCTGGGTGAAGTTCGCCGGGCTGCCCGACCACCCCGAACATGAACTGGCCCAGCGCTACACCGGCGGCAAGCCGGCGTCGATCCTGTCGTTCGGTATCAAGGGCGGCCAGGCGGCTGGCGCGCGCTTCATCGACGCATTGCAGTTGGTGGTACGCCTGGTGAACATCGGCGACGCCAAGTCACTGGCCTGCCACCCCGCTTCCACTACTCACCGTCAGCTCAACGACGAGGAACTGGAGAAGGCCGGCGTGCCACGGGACATGGTGCGCCTGTCGATCGGCATCGAACACAGTGACGACATCATCGCCGACCTGGCCCAGGCCTTGGAGGCCAGCCGCGGCTGATTCCTCCGCGCCCTACCCAATGTCGAAGGCGGGCGCACCTTCATCAAGCGTGGATGCACCCGCAATGACCCTGTTTTACCTGAAACTCACCATCACCCCCCTGCTGATGTGGGCCATCTCCCTCGCCTCCCGGCGCTGGGGCGGCCTGCTAGGCGGATTGCTGTCCGGCCTGCCGATCACCTCGGCGCTGGTGATGACCTTCCTGTGCCTGGAACAGGGCACGGCCTTCGCCCTGGGCGCATTGCCCGGCGCACTGGGCGGCCTGGCGGCGGTGCAGGCCACCTACACCGTCTACCTGCTGGCCACGCGCACACTCGGCATCGCCGTGGCCGTACTGCTGGCGTTGCTGTTCTATGGCCTGGCCGCCTATGCCTTTACCCACTGGGGCAGCCTGTACCTGTCGATTGCAGTGGCGTTGGTGCTGATCGGCGTGCTGATCCGCGCCAGCGGCCGCGAGCCCAAACCTGATACCTTGGCCCGCCCCCGGCACCGGCACTGGGAAATCCCGTTGCGCATGGTATCTGCCACTTCCCTGCTGATGATCACCACCAGCCTGGCCAGTTGGCTGGGCCCGGCGACCAGCGGGATGCTGGCGCCGATTCCGGTGATTGCCTGGCCACTGGTGGTGTTCGCCCATGTGCAGGGCGGGCGAGCCGGGATGGCGGCGATGGTGCGAGGGAATGCGATCGGCGCGGTGGGGGTGATTGCGTTCTATCTGGTATTGGCGGGGCTGCTGGAAACGTGGGGCGTTGGCGTGACCATCGGGCTGGCCATGCTGTGCGCTGTGGTGCTGACCCTTGGGCTGGCCGCGGTGTTGCGGCGGCGTTGATAGGCCGTTGGGCTGCTGCGCAGCCCATCGCAGGCACGCCAGCGCCTGCAGGGACCGAGCGGACTGCTCGCACCTGCGGCCTTAGTCGAACGCCCCGTTCAACACCTCATAGATGATCCCGGTCGCCACGGCGACCAGAATCAGGTCTGCGCCCGCTTGCATCCACTCATACCCGTCGTAGTGAGGCAGCTGCCCCAACAGACGGCCATCCAGTTTCTTGGCGATACCAGGTGGCAGGGGCTTGCCGCGGGCCAGGTTCTTCTGAATGCCTGGAGGCAAAGCCGGACCCGGGCTCCAGTAGTTGCGGTGGCCACCGAGGATGCCCAGTACATCGCCACGGTCGATGGACGGGCCGCCGTGCCAGTCATTGCCGCCGGCGCTCTGCTTGTGGCCGCCCGAATTGCCCTGGCCCTGACCCTGACCCTGGGCGTGCGGCGCCTGACCCTTGCCGTGCCCCTGACCTTGGCCCTGGCCTTTGCCATTACCCGGGTCGGCGAGCACCGGGCCAGAGGCCAAGGCCACCGCCAATGAGGTGACAATGGCTGTCATGATTGTTGATCTGGCCATGTGAGCATCCTTTGCGCGAGAGGTTGCCCCACACTATAGACGGTGCGCACGCCTGCTTCACTTGCAACAGCCTCAGCAGGGGTGGCTGACAAGGCAGGCACGCTTCGGCCACAATCGGTCGCCTGGTCCACGCTGGGAAGCACTGCATGCTCACTACCCTCGCCATCGGCAACTACCGCTCGATCAACCACCTGGTGCTGCCGCTGAGCCAACTCAACCTGGTGACCGGTGCCAACGGCAGCGGCAAATCCAACCTGTACAAGGCGCTGCGCCTGCTGGCCGAAACCGCACAGGGCGGTGTGGTCGAAGCCCTCGCCCGTGAAGGCGGGCTGGATTCGACCTGGTGGGCCGGCCCAGAAACCAGCGCACGAATGCGGCGCGGCGAAGTGCCCATCCAAGGCCAGCATCCGAGCGAAGCCAGGCGCCTGCGCCTGGGCTTTACCACCGAAGACCTCGGTTTTGCCATCACCCTCGGCCTGCCAATTCCCCTGCCGTATCCGAGCGCGTTCATGCTCGACCCTGAAATAAAGTGCGAGGCCATCTGGGGCGCTGGCGCCTATCGCCCCTCTTCCTTGCTGGTCGAGCGCAAGAATGCCCTGGTGCGGGCCCGCGAGGGCAACCGCTGGGCAGTGCTCGATCAGCATGCTGACAGCGGCGAGAGCTTTTTCAACATCGTCGGCCGGCCACGCCAGGCACCGGAAATCGGTGACCTGCGCGCGTTCATCAACAGCTGGCGGTTTTACGATCACTTCCGGATTGACCGTGATGCGCCTTGCCGTCAGCCCCAACTGGGCACTCGCTCGCCGGTACTGCATCACGACGGGCGCAACCTTGCCTCAGCATTGCAGACCATTATCGAAATTGGTGATGTGGAGGATCTGGTGGAAGCGCTGAATGACGCGTTTCCCGGCAGCCGTCTGGAGGTCAATGCGCCACCTGGCGGGCTGTTCAGTGTACGGCTGCACCAGCACGGTCTTTTGCGCCCGCTCGAGGGTGCTGAATTGTCGGACGGCACCCTGCGTTATCTTCTGCTGATGGCCGCCCTGCTCACACCACGGCCGCCATCGCTGATGGTGTTGAACGAACCGGAAACCAGTCTGCACGCGGACCTGCTCCCGGCCTTGGCGCGGCTGATCATTCGTGCATCACGCCGTAGCCAGGTTTGGGTGGTATCGCACAGTGCGCCATTAATCAACGCGCTGGCAGCCTGTGACGGGTGCAATGTGCTAGAGCTGGAAAAAATACAAGGGCAAACCCAGCTGCGGGGGGTTGGGTTGCTGGATGAGCCGCTGTGGCGCTGGGCTGACTGAATTCAAGGACGGCACAAGCCCGGCATGACTAACCGGCCCCGGTAATCTCGTCCATGAACTGGGTAAGAAAGGTTTCAAGCCCGGTATGACGCTCGGCAGCAAGGCGAGCCCCTTCTTGGGTCTTGAAGCCCGAAGCGAGCTTGAGCAGTTTGGTCTGGAAGTGCTCGATGGCATACGCCCCGTCCTGGTACGCCCTCTGCTGCGCGAAAGGATTCTCGACGTCATAGAGCGCCGACCCCATTCGCCCGGCGACGTAAAAACACCGGGCAATACCCACCGCGCCGATGGCGTCAAGCCGGTCACTGTCCTGAAGGATGCAGGCCTCACGTGTCAGCGGTTCGAACCCCGCCGAGTAACTGTGCGTTTTGATCGCATGCACTACCTGCTCAACACGCCCACTCGGCCAGCCCATCTCAGCAAGGACTGATGCAGCCTTGTTCGCCGACAACGTCGAGGCCTGCCCACGTAAGGGCGAATGCTTTTCCACCGCCACACAGTCGTGCAGCACCGTCGCCGCAAGCAAGATTTCAAGGTCGCCACCCTCTACCTGCTGAATCCGGTGCGCATTGACCCACACGCGCTGAATATGGGCCAAGTCGTGGGAGCCATCACGCTGGTCGGACGGCAGATACTTCAGCAAGACAGTGGCAAGGCACTGATAAGGGGCAAACGCTTGGCAGGTCATCTTCGGTAGGTTCCATTTCCGGTGAATGCGTGGGTTCACGGGCGCCGCCCGACACTGCCTGGGCAAGTACCGAGAGCCTGCATGTCGGTTTCAAAGCGTGTACAGCACTGGCAGGAGCAGCCTTGTGCTGCGATGAGGATGTTACTGCCAAAGTAGATCCTCAGCCCTATCGGCACCTTGCTACTAAGTATTTCCGTCAACAACACGTTTGTTACTGGGAGCACTTGTATTCGATCAGCAAGGAGTCAATGGATGTCCGCTCGCTTTTCCTCCCCCGCCACCCGTATTCGCCAAACCGCGCTAGCGGTCAGCTTCGCGGGCTCGCTGCTGGGCACTGCACATGCCTGGGCCGAGCCTGTGGGTTACAGCATCCCGGCAGGGTCATTGGCTCACGCACTCGACCAGTTTGCCGACGCCAGCGGGGCAGTCATCAGTTTCAGCCATGAAGCAGTCGCAGGCTTGCACAGCAAAGGGCTGAACGGCAATTACGCGCTGCATCAGGCGTTGGCAGAACTGCTGCAAGGCAGTGGCTTGCAGGTGCAGGCAGCGGGCGACAAGCACTTCATGCTGGTCAGTGCTGAACAGGATGGCGCCATGGAGCTTGCGGCAACCACTGTCTCCAGCATGGCCCTGGGTGCCACCACCGAAGGCACCGGCAGCTACACCACCGGCTCGGTCAATACCGCAACCGGGCTGCGGCTGTCTGCTCGCGAGACACCCCAATCGGTCAGCGTGGTCACCCGCCAGCAGATTGAAGACCAGAACCTGAACGATGTTGCCCAGGTGCTTGAACAGACACCAGGCGTGGTCGTTGACAGCATGGGGCCCGCCGGAAGCGACGCCAACCATATCTACGTGCGCGGCTTCGAGGTCGGCAGCATCCAGGTGGACGGCATCAACCGCCCCGATACCTTTGGCTTCAGGGACGACCTCTCCGACATGGTGTCCTATGACCGGGTAGAGGTAGTGCGCGGTGCCACGGGCCTGATGTCCGGCACTGGCGACCCGGGCGCCACCGTCAACCTGATCCGCAAGAAGCCGACCCTGGAAACACAACGCAAGCTGACCTTGAAAGCGGGCTCGTGGGACAACTACCGCACCGAGCTGGACGTTTCGGGCAAGTTGACGCAAAGCGGCAATGTCCGCGGGCGCTTTGTCACCTCCAATACCGACAGCCAGAGCTACGTCGACCGCCAATCGCTGGAGCGGCAGGTAGCCTATGGGGTGCTGGAGTGGGACATCACCGACAGCACGATGCTGACAGCAGGTGCGGAATATCAGGAGATGGACAACGACGGGGCAGGCAACCACGGCTTCCCGATGTTCAATTCAGATGGCAGTCACTTCAGCCCCTCCCGCGCGTTCAATTCGGCTTCGGACTGGAGCTATCACAAGCGTCGCACCAAGACGGTATTCACTACGCTGGAGCATCAACTGGACAACGGCTGGCAGTTGAAACTGAATGCCGAACACAGCCGTCGCAGCTATGACGACGCCTTCGCCACCGCGGCCAGCGGCACCGTCAAGCCCGATGGCAGTGGCATCAGCACCTGGACGGGGCGTTGGGCCGGCGAGCCCCGGCAGACCTCGTTCGACCTGTCGGCGTCGGGCCCGTTCGAGCTGTTGTCACGCGAGCACCAGGCCTACCTCGGGGCCAGTCACTACCGCGCCTACTACCGCAACAACGGTTACCCCCTGTGGGCGATCCAGACCATCGACAACATTTACACCTGGGACGGTTCGCTGGCGATACCAGACGCCATCCATGCCAAGTCCTCGGAGGACGCGCTGGATGAAACCCAGGACGGCCTGGTGGCTTCGGTACGCTGGAGCCTGGCCGATGACCTGTCGCTGATTACCGGGGCGCGGCTGATCGACTGGAAACGCGACGAAACCTCTACCACCCTGTCGTCCGGCGCGACAAGCCGCACCTCACGTAGCGAAACCGGGGTCGTCACGCCCTACCTTGGCCTGGTGTATGACCTCAACGAGCACTGGTCGGCCTATGCCAGTTACACCACCATTTTCAAACCGCAGAGCAACAAGGATATCAACGGGACCTACTTGGACCCGTTGGAAGGCGTTAACTACGAGCTCGGTCTGAAGAGTGAGTTCTGGGACCAGCGCCTGACCGCGGCTTTCAGCGTTTTCGAGGTGCACCAGGACAACCTGGCGGTAGCCGACGGAAGCAACCTGGCGCCAGACGGCAACCAGGCCTACCGTGCCGAGTCGGGTACCAAGACACGTGGTTTCGAGATGGAAATGGCGGGCGAGATTTTGCCTGATTGGCAGGTCTCGGCCAGCTACACCTATGCGGTGAGCAAGGATTCGGATGGCGACCGCCTGAACACTGAAATACCGCGAGACACCTTGAAACTGTTCACCAGCTACCGCCTGGCGACCCTGCCACAGTTAAAGGTAGGGGGTGGTGTGCGCTGGCAGGGTACCGAATATTACAAGAGCGCCGGGCCCAACAACGAAACGTTCACCCAGGACCCCTACAGCGTGGTCGACCTGATGGCTCAGTATGCCTTCACGCCGCAGACCAGCGTTTCACTGAACCTCAACAACGTGTTGGACAAAACCTACTACACGGCGATTGGCGCGCGCGGCTGGTATGGCAGCCCACGCAGCGCCACGGCCACGTTGGTGTACGCGTTCTGACCCGCCAAGGCGACGCCTGATGGCCCCTGAGTTCGCAGATCAGAACACCGACCATCCGATCCGCGAACTGAGCAGCTCAAGCGCCGCCATCCCGGCCAGGGAGTTGCCCGCCGCATTCAGCTCTGGCGACCACACGCATACGGTAAATTGCCCCGGTACGATCGCCACGATCCCGCCACCCACGCCACTCTTGCCAGGCAAACCCACCCTGAAGGCGAAATTCCCCGCCTCGTCATACAGCCCGCTGGTGGCCATGATCGAGTTCACTTGTTGGGTCTGGCGCCGCGTCAGGATCTGCTCACCGCTGTGCTTGCAGAACCCATCATTGGCCAGGAAGCAGAATGCCCGCGCCAGGTCCAGGCAGTTCATTTGCAGTGCGCAGTAACTGAAGTAACTGCGCAGCACCGTCTCGACCTCGTTATGGAAGTTGCCAAATGACTGCATCAGGTACGCCATGGCAGCGTTGCGCGCGCGAAACTGATATTCCGAATCAGCGACCCGGGTATTGATCGAGATGTGGGGGTTGCCTGAAAGCCGTCGGACAAAATCGCGCATCGACAACGTGGGGGCAGCGAAGCGCGACTGATTGATATCGCAGATCACCAATGCCCCTGCATTGATGAACGGGTTACGCGGCCGCCCGCGCTCGAACTCCAGCTGTACCAACGAGTTGAACGGCTGCCCCGAAGGCTCATGCCCCAGCCGCTCCCAAATGGCTTCACCCGAATGGCCAATGGCCTGAACCAGGCTGAACACCTTGGAAATGCTCTGCACCGAGAACGGCACCCGCGCGTCGCCTGCGCAGTGGTAACTGCCATCGTTGCCATAGACAGCGATGCCCAGCTGGTTCGCCGGCACGTCAGCCAGCGCGGGAATGTAGTCAGCGACTTTGCCCTTGCCGATCAAGGGACGTACTTCTTCGAGAATCTCGTTCAACAGCGTTTGCATGGAAGGCCCTGTATCAATCCCCAGACGACGGCGAGGGGCAATCTTCTTGACGAAGACTGAGCGGGAGAGATCACACATTCAGAAACAAATCACCCTCAGCGTCTTCATCGCCAGGAAGATCGCCGTGCGTTATGGCCTTGAAGGCAGCTGTAAAAAGCTGCGGGGGCCAACCACGCGCCGCACCGATGTTGTGGGAATTTCCCCAACGATCCGGCCATCACGCGGCTGGGTGGGTCGATGCTGTTGGAACAGAACGACGAGTGATGCCTGCTATAGTGTTGAGTGGAAGAGCGTCTATTCATGGAACGAAAAGCAAGCCGCGCAGCCCCCGACTGGGTTATTCGTAGCGCTCACCCTGGCAGGGTAGAACGGATCGAAGCGTGGATTGGGGTTTCAAAAATCAATGAATACAGCGAGTGCACTGACCAGCAAACAGAGGCTCGCTACAGCAGTGAGATGCACGCGCATCGGCAGATACCACCCAGGCATCGCTTGCGCCAGTTTGCGATCCTGCCAAAGATGGCCGACAAAACCAAAGGTCAACACCAGACACCCCAATGGCACAGGCAGCAACGTGCCAACCCAACCGATCAGGGCCGGTATAACGCTCCACACCAGTCGCTCTTGACGCTGCTTTGCGGGCAAACCCTGCAACGTCATGGCAAACCCCCAGTGCAGGGCACCGACGAAGCTCAGTATCACCGCGCCATAGCCAACCAGCATGATCGAGAAAAACGCTCGATATTCAGCCCAAAAGAGGATGAGCGCCGTCAAACCAATAAACGGCAGCAGACCGCCGTAACCCAGGACAGTGAAGCGGCTTGGAGATAAAGCGGTAGCAACGGAACTCATCTGGGCGCCCCTTCGCGACGGTTCAGGACCGGACGTCAACTGTGTCGTCCAATGAGGTTAAGGAATTCGTGCCGCGTCGAGGGGGCGTCGCGAAATGCACCTAACATCACGGATGAAATCATCACCGAGTTTTGCTTCTCTACACCGCGCATCATCATGCACATATGCTTGGCTTCGATCACGACCGCTACCCCTGCGGCATCCGTGACTTCCTGCACGGCATACGCAATTTGCCGCGTGAGGTTTTCCTGTATCTGTAAACGACGGGCGAACATGTCCACCACGCGTGCAACCTTGGAAAGGCCTAACACGCGTCCTGTTGGCAGGTACGCGACATGCGCCTTGCCAATAAACGGCAGCATGTGGTGTTCGCACAATGAGTAGAGCTCAATGTCACGCACCACAATCATTTCATCGTTTTCACTCTCGAACAGAGCACCGTTTACGACCTCTTGAAGATCCTGGGCATACCCGTTGCACAAGTACTGCATCGCTTTTGCCGCACGCTGGGGTGTGTCCAGAAGCCCTTCGCGCTGCGGGTTTTCACCAATACCGACCAGGATTTCATGGTAGTGCTCGGCTAACGAATGTGACATTTGGACTCCTCACCGTTACAACGGTGCCCGCCATCGGGATGTGGTAGCCAGGCCAAGTGTGGCCTCAATCGACAGAACAGCCTGTAAAGCACCGAAAACAGGGGACGTAGCGGACGCAAAGCCAGTGGCGCGACCCACAGGCCCACATCGGCAGCACGCCAACTCCACAAGGTGGCGTCCAAGCCTGTAACCCAGTGCCCGCTCGCGAACCTTCCATGCAGGCATGACCTCAGTTGCTCAACCGTGAAGCCCAACGCCCCTGCATCGAAATCATCAGCACTGATGTCAACCAGGATGAGCTTTCCCCCGGTCGATTGCCTGCGCAGGAAGGCTATCTCCCGAGCGCACAACGGGCAGGCGCCGTCAAAGTACAGGGTGAAGGGCCACTCGCAATACATGTACAACCTCTCATGCTTGTACAGGTTTTTGTATAAGTTAGCTGAAACCAGGAAATTCGCAATGGGGGGCTGGGAGGTGTTCGCCGGTGGGTTTGTATTGCCGGTGAGATCGAGCGCCGCCAAACCTCCCATGGCGGACACCTTCCACTCAAGGCCGCATGAGCGGCTCGATCCCGATCCATTTCTTAACGGGGTGATAGCAGAGCTTCAGCGGCGGAATCTGCACCTTGCGGCCCTGCACATCCAGTGCCCCCAGATGAATCGTCCAATTGGAATCTGCCTGGAACTTGTCCGTCTGAAAGATCACGTAAGCCGAGCCATAGCGCTTGTTGTTGGTCATCCTGGGAATCATCCGGTGCACTTCATCGCTGTTGATGTCATATGGCGATGGCCGGGCGGTCTTCTCATTCACCAACGGAAAGTCGTAGGTCTCGTTGATGCCCAAGTACACCTCGGGCCGCGCATTCAGGCGCAAGCCGTCTTCGAAGGTGATGTAAGCCTGACGGCTGTCGTACAGCACCGGTATCGGCGGCTCGCCACGCTTGGCATCGGTCGACGGGCGTTGGCGGTCTTTGTTGTAGGCGATCATTTGCACAAAGAATTCCTGCCGCGAGTACTTCTCGCCCGGGTACTGCACGTACAGGCTTTGCTCATAGCGCTTTTCGCCCCATAGGGCGGCGTGGTCGTAGAGGTAGGTTTCCAGGTAGAGGGTGGTCTCCCCCTGCGGGCCTGGCACTTTGAACTGGAACTCGGATTCGCAAAGGTCCGCGTAGGCGGCGCGTTCGCGTTTCCAGGGGACGCAGGCGGTCAATGAAGCGGCTGCCAGCAGCAGCATGAGAGAGAGTGTGCGTTGCAGGTTATTCATGACCGGCCCTGGTCCAGATGCGAATGGATCAGTTTCGAGGGCTGGGTCGCGCAAGTCCATGCTGCCCCATTGCCATTATCGCGATACAGACAGCACACCTTGCAACCGCTCTGGATGTGACCACCACGCCGCAACGGGATTTGCTAAGATCGCGGCCTTTCCGCTGGGTGAACTGCATGTTCACCCGAGCCATTTGCAGCCTGCTGGAAGACCCGATGAACAAACTGATCCTGCCTTTCGCCATCTTCGTTAGCGTCATCATCACAGGGAAGATCGCCGAGCATTACGGCCTGGAGGGCAGCTGGAAAGTCGGCCTGCTGTGCCTCGTTGCAGCTGCCGTCCAGATCGCGGTTACCCGCTTTCAGCGCCACCAGCGGCAGAAAGCCGAGCTTTAAAGGGCACGGGGCCCCGCTAACGTCACTGGATGATGACGTTATGGGGACCTTTCTTTCACCCCATTTTCACAGTGGCTTGGGCAGGATGAAGCTATCCCTACGTGATAGTACTTAGCCCGCCTCGGCGGGCTTTCTTTTGCCCGCATGTTTCCTGTCGACGTTTTGGGGAACGGGAGCGGGTCGAAAAATCAGAAATTACCCCTTCCTTGTAGGCCATTTCCCAAAGATACTCCTCGCGCCTGATTTTCGTTGCACATGGAAATAGTCAGCCCTAGTCTCGGCCTGTCGCCACCCATTGGCGGCACGGTTTTGACAGACCGTGGTTCACTGAGAGCATGTGCAATGCCAGTTATGGCAGCTGTGCGTGGGGCACCTTCGTGTGCGCCGGGATTCTCAGTGCCCCCGGTCTGTCAACCCACAAACAGCTGCCACCCTTCCGTTTGACAGCGGTACTGCGGCAGCCCTGTAAGGCACTGAGAGGGTTTATGCTGAAAATAGTACCTGATCCACCCCACAACGTTCTTTCCTTGGAAGACACCCTGGTTCAGGCTACGGACTACGCGTTATGCGCGGCGACCGTCGTGCATCAGGCAATGCTGCTGCAGCCCAAGTCCCCCGCGTCGATTTTGATGATGACCTCGATGCATGAACTGGAGACCTTGAGAGCTTTGCTCGAGTCCGCAATAGCCCAAGTGCAGATGCCCACGGAGCCTCGCACTACGCACTGACGTCTCGCTGATGCACTGCCTGGGCCGGCCTCTTCGCGGATCTCCCCTCCCCGGCACTCCCTCAGCCTTGAAGACTGCCGTGCTCCCGTAGGAGCGGGTTCACCCGCGAATAGGCCCGTACAGGCTGAAGCAATCTTGGGGAAACTGAACAATGTCCACAGAAGAAACCAAATTCACCGTCGGCAAAACCACCTTCTACCAAGGTAAAAACCAGACCCATCCCCTCTTCCGCATCGAAGCCGGCATCCCTTGCCAAAGCGCCCGTGAACAGGCGTCCGAGCTGATGGGCTATGCACGGGACATGACTCTGGATGGATTGATGGAAGATAAACCTCAGTTGATCTGGGCTTCGCACTACCTTTGCGCGTTGGCCAAGGCACTGATGGATGATGCTGAACTGGGCATGATGCGCTGAATGACTCATCATTGACTGGGTGCCTTCAAGACCTATGCGACTCCCGATTTTGAAGGCGACCCAACGACCTAGCTCCTTGCCTCTTTTCTTGCTGGACGCGGTCCAAGATTCAGTTCCATCGACTGAGACATCAAAGCCGAACCCTCACGCAAAGGCTCCGGTGCTTTGGCGTCAGAAGCGCTCATCACCGATGGCCGGCAAGATCAGCTCCCGTACGAACGAAGCCCCGGACAAGCGCAACAGCGCGTCGACCATAGTGACCACATCATGCACCGGTACCTGGCGCCGCTCGCCACGTGCTGCGGCTTGCGCCAGTGGCGTGTTCAGGGAGTCGTCGGTATTCAGATAACCCAGTTGAAGCACGGTCACCGCCAGGTTGTCATCCCTGAAACCTTCGCGCAGCGCATCAGCCATGCCGTTGAGGGCGAACTTTGAGGCGCCGAACGCTACCTCTGGGCGCCCACTCTGGCGAAGAGCTGAGGTCGAACCAGTGAGGATCAACTGCGGCCGGGGCGCACCAAGCAACTTGGGCACCAGGCGCTTGAGCAGAAGCAGCGTGGCAGTGATGTTCACCTCGACCAGCCTGGTGATCGATTCGTCGCTGTCGTCAAGGAAGGCATAGTGCTCGCTGAAGGCGTGTTCTTCCCAGATGCCAACGTTGTAGATCAGGACATCCAGATCGGCAGGTGCCCGATCCGCGATCTGTGCCACAGCCGCCGCTGGCTTGGCAAGGTCGGCATCGACCCACTGCAGATCGATGCCCGGGGCAAGGGCCAAGTCTGACGGCTGTTTGCGTGATACGCCGATCAGCGTGTCCCCTGGCTTGCCGAGCCCTTCGAGCAAAGCCCGGCCCAACCCTCTTCCGGCGCCTACGATCATCATCTTCATCTGTTGCTCCTTTTAACTGAAATGCTCCAAGCTTCCCTAGGCCGCTCAACTCCAGCGGACATTCAGTACGACGAAGTGCAGCAGGATCCAGACCATCAACAGCAGATGGGTCAGTTGCAACCCTTCCTGGCGGATCCAGTAGCCGAACCATATCCCGCCCAGCAGCATCGAGAACAGGAACCCGAGCGTTGCACTCAAGGCCAGGTTCAACCAGGGCCTCGCCACCTCCAAACCGGCGCCAAGCAGCAGTTCATAGCAGCCAACCCAAGCCGCGAGAACGGCGGCTGCCTGTGTCAGCACGATGATCGACAAGGCCAAGCGATGGATGGCATGAGAGGTCATCGCTCGCACCAGCAAAGGGAGGCTGATTCCGGGAGGTTGGGCCAGCGGCGCCATCGACATGGTCTCCCCGATCGCCCCGACTGAGCTGGCAAAGGCCTGCAGGTTGTTGATCAGGCTGATACTCAGCCACAGGCTCAAGCCAATGCAGCAGGTGATCTGGAAAATCAGCAGTGAAGTCGGAGTGTCCATTCCTGGTCCTTTATGAGTTCATTTCCGAAAGCAGCGAGAGCGTCCGGACGCCACTCTAAAACCTTGACTTAACTCGAGGTCAATACCGGTTTACCAATAAGGCAGCCAGGGGCGACAACCTCAACCGTTTGTTAAAGCCACCTGTAAGCCTTAGAAGTTTGTCGAGGTCTTGGGCGACCGACCGAGCCGCGCCGATCAACGCCACAGGTATGACCCACTGGAGGATCCGGGATAGAGCCAACCGGTTTGCTATGCTCTCTACTTCGGCTGGCCTGAAGGCGCCGAGCGTGTGCGGCATTGGCCAAGATGCTTGAGAGTTTTCTATCCGCGTTTGTGAAAAAACGAACCAAGGAGTGGAGTAACAGACATGCCAGCTTGTCCTCTACCCGCTGATGAAGCACTTCGTCAGCGCACACTTGATGACATGTACTTGGTCGATACGCCGGCCGAGCATTATCTTGATACCTTGGTACGACTCACCCAAGCACTAGCCCAGGTGGAGACCGTTCTGATCAGCCTAATCGATCAGGATCGGCAGTGGTTCAAGGCTCGAATCGGTATCGAGGTAAGCGAGACGAAGCGCAATGTGTCCTTTTGCGGCTACGCGATTCTCGGTGAAGATACCTTGATGGTTTCCGACGCCAGGTGCGATTCACGCTTCGAGGACAATCCCCTCGTGCTGAACCCACCCTATATCCGGTTCTATGCGGGCCACCCGTTACGTGCCTCAAATGGCAAAGCCATTGGCACCCTGTGCATGTTCGATCCTCGGCCGCGGAAGCTCAGCGAGGCACAACAGGCTCATTTTCGGGACTTAGCCACGCTCACCGAGGGTTATTTGCAACTGCGGAGCCTAGCTCAGGTCAATCGCGCTCTGCGTGTTGAAATGGATCGCGGGCAGCGCAGGGCTTTGCTTGATCCTTTGACACAACTATGGAACCGCGGGGCGTTGGCAGCATTTCAGAATCGAGAGCTTCGTTTGGCTGAGGAGCGAGGTTTACGGCTAGGTGCCGTATACGCAGACCTCGACCGTTTCAAATCCGTCAATGACGAGCATGGCCACGATGCCGGCGATAAAGTGCTCTGCGAGTGTGCCCGCCGCCTGCGGGCTACGCTTCGGCCAGATGACCTGCTGGTACGCCAGGGAGGAGAGGAGTTCGTGGCCCTGCTACGGGTTAAAGATAGCCAAGAATTAACGCAGATTGCGGAGCGCTTGCGTCAGTCAATCGGCAGCACGCCGTTTTTGATGCCCGGCGGCCCTCGGAAGATGACCATGAGCATTGGATGCACCCTGCTCACCCAGGGTGAGCAGATTGATGATGCAATAAAGCGCGCTGACGGCGGTCTCTATGCGGCCAAACATGGGGGGCGTGACCAAGTTGTCTATGTGCCAGCGTTATCCTGAGGACGTTAAGACTCGGTAACATGGAGCGATACTCCCCTATACGAGAGCGCCTCATCTGGACAGGCGCTCGCTAAGCGAACGTTCGATGTTCGAAAGCCGCAATCGTGCGCTTCATGAAACGAATTGAGTTAGCGCCTTGAGCTTCGGCATTGAGGGGGCGCTGAAACTCAGCGGGTCCCGGAGAGCCACGAGATTCACTGATGCCGCTTCGGTGAGGGAGTGTTGATAAAGGCGGCAAACAAAGTTTCAGCGACGGACTCGCGTGGGCCGGTGCTGACAATTTTGAAGAGGAGGCAGGCGTAAAATCCTGAGAAGTCACGCAAAAGTCACGCACATGAAAAAGGCCATCCCTTTCGGAAATAGCCTAAGTCATTGAAATATATGGTCGGGACGGAGTGATTCGAACACTCGACCCCTTGCACCCCATGCAAGTGCGCTACCGGGCTGCGCTACGCCCCGACTGGGCTTTGAAGCATGTTCTCAATCTTGCCGAGAACGTTGAAGAATGTACCCTAACCCTCTGATAAATGAAAGCTTTTTCTCAAAAAATTTTCCACTCATCAGAAACCCGGTTTACTTCTTCAAAACCACCAACACATCCTCCAATTCAACAATCATCTGCCGAATCAGCTGCTTGTACTGGCTGGATTCATCTTTAGCCTCATCACTGGAGAGCCTCAACCGCGCCCCGCCAATGGTGAACCCCTGGTCATACAGCAGCGCACGAATCTGGCGGATCATCAGCACATCCTGGCGCTGGTAATACCGCCGGTTCCCCCGCCGCTTCACAGGGTTCAGCTGGTCGAACTCCTGCTCCCAATACCGCAGCACGTGTGGCTTTACGGCACACAACTCGCTCACTTCACCAATGGTGAAGTAGCGTTTGCCCGGTATGGGGGGCAGTTCGTCGTTATGGCTTGGTTCCAGCATAGGCCTCAACCCGGGCCTTCAACTTCTGCCCTGGACGAAAGGTGACGACGCGCCGTGCAGTGATCGGGATTTCTTCCCCTGTCTTGGGGTTACGGCCCGGCCGCTGGCGTTTGTCGCGAAGGTCGAAGTTGCCGAAACCGGACAGCTTGACCTGCTCGTTCTCTTCAAGTGCGTGCCGAATTTCTTCGAAAAACAGCTCGACCAGCTCCTTGGCCTCACGCTTGTTAAGCCCCAGCTCCTCGTACAGCCTTTCGGCCATCTCAGCTTTCGTCAGAGCACCCATGCCGTTATTTCCTTAACGTGGTGTTCAACCTTTGTTCGAGCGAGGTGAGGATGTTTTGCAGGGTAGTGTTCACCTCATCGTCGTTAAGAGTGCGCGATGGATGCTGCCAGGTCAAGCCGACGGCAAGGCTTTTTCTATCAGGATCAATGCCTTTACCTTGGTACACATCAAACAGCCTGAGGTCTGTGAGCCATTCGCCTGCATTGTCACGAATTAATTCAAGCACCGCGCTAGAAGCCACATCACGTCCTGCGATCAAAGCCAGGTCACGACGGGTTTCCGGGAACTTGGACAGTTCGCTGAATTTCGGCAGGCGGCCTTCGACCACGTCGCCCAGCACCAGCTCGAACAGGAACACCGGGCGGTCCAGGCCCAGGGCCTTGGCCAGCTCTGGGTGAATGGCGCCGAGGTAGCCGACCAGTTTACCGTCACGCTCGATGGCAGCGGTCTGGCCTGGGTGCAGGGCTGGGTGTTTGCCGGCGCTGAAGGTGAAGTCGCTCAGGGCGCCGGAGTAGCCCAGCAGGGCTTCCACGTCGGCTTTGACGTCGAAGAAGTCGACGCCGTCGCGGCCGTTGGCCCAGCCTTCTGGCAGGCGGCTGCCGGTGATGACGCCGGCAATCATTGGCTGCTGCTGCAGGTCACCCAGTTGGCCGACAAAGCGCAGGCCGCTTTCGAACAGGCGCACGCGGTCTTGCTGGCGGTTCAGGTTGTGCTGCAGTGCCTTGACCAGGCCCGGCCACAGCGAGGCGCGCATGGCGGCCATGTCGCTGGAGATGGGGTTGGCCAGCAGCAGCGGCTCTACGCCCGGGCTGAACAGTTCGAACAGTTTCGGGTCGATGAAGCTGTAGGTGATGGCTTCCTGGTAGCCGCGGGCAACCAGCAGGCGGCGCAGGGTCGGCAGGTCACCGCGGGTTTCCGGCTTGCCCTGTGGGGCCAGGCGGGCTTGCGGGTAACGAACCGGCAGGTTGTTGTAGCCGTACAGGCGGGCCAGCTCTTCGATCAGGTCCACTTCCAGGCTGATGTCGAAGCGGTGGCTTGGTACGCTGACGGTCCACTGCCCTTCCCCGCTCTTGGTCGTGGTCAGCTCGAGGGCGTTGAGCAACTGCTCGACCTGGGCTGGGTCCATTTCCATGCCAAGCATCTGGGTGATGCGTTCGGCGCGTAGGGTGACCGGGGCTACCTGTGGCAGGTGCTGTTCGCTGACCGCTTCGACCACAGGGCCGGCTTCGCCGCCAACGATGTCCAGCAGCAACTGGGTGGCGCGCTCCATGGCTTCGCGGGCCAGTTGCGAGTCGACGCCGCGCTCGTAGCGGTGCGAGGCATCGGTGTGCAGGCCGTAGGAACGGGCTTTACCGGCGACGGAAATCGGCTCGAAGAAGGCGCTTTCCAGGAACAGGTCGCGGGTTTTTTCGGTATTCACACCGCTGTGCTCGCCACCCATGACGCCGGCGATGGCCAAGGCGCGGGTGTGGTCGGCGATGACCAGGGTGTCGGCACGCAGGGCAACTTCCTGGCCGTCGAGCAGGACGAGCTTTTCGCCCTCTTCGGCCATGCGCACGCGGATGCCGCCGTTGATTTCTGCCAGGTCGAAGGCGTGCATCGGCTGGCCGAGTTCGAGCATCACGTAGTTGGTGATGTCGACGGCGGCGTCGATGCTGCGAACGTCGCTGCGGCGCAGGCGCTCGACCATCCACAGTGGGGTTGGCTTGCTCAGGTCGACGTTACGGATAACGCGGCCCAGGTAGCGCGGGCAGGCAGCCGGGGCGCTGACTTCGACCGGGCGCACTTCGTCATGGGCGGCCGCTACGGCTGGCACCACCGGGCGGGTGACCGGGGTGTCGTACAGGGCGCTGACGTCGCGTGCCAGGCCGGCGATGGACAGGCAGTCGCCGCGGTTCGGGGTCAGGCCGATTTCGATGCTGGCATCATCCAGGCTCAGGTACGTGCGAATGTCTTCGCCAACCGGAGCGTCGGCAGCCAGTTCCAGCAGGCCGTCGTTTTCTTCGCTGATCTGCAGTTCGGCAGCCGAGCACAGCATGCCGAAGGACTCGACACCGCGCAGCTTGGCCTTCTTGATCTTGAAGTCGCCTGGCAGTTCGGCACCGATCATGGCGAACGGGATCTTGATGCCTGGGCGGGCGTTAGGGGCGCCGCACACAACCTGGAAGGTTTCCTGACCGCTGCTTACCTGGCACACGCGCAGCTTGTCGGCGTCCGGGTGTTGTTCGGTGGCGAGAATTTCGCCCACGACGATGCCGCTGAACTGGCCGGCAGCGGGGGTAACGCTGTCAACTTCGAGGCCGGCCATGGACAGGCGGGCGACCAGTTCGTCACGGGAGACTTGCGGGTTGACCCAACCGCGCAGCCACTGTTCACTGAATTTCATGCTGTTCTCCTGAAAGTTGCGTCGATTGGGCCTAGCGGAATTGGGCTAGGAACCGCAGGTCGTTGTCGAAGAACAGACGCAAATCGTTGACGCCATAGCGCAGCATGGCCAGGCGCTCGGCACCCATGCCGAAGGCAAAGCCCTGGAACTCTTCTGGGTCGATGCCGGACATGCGCAACACATTCGGGTGCACCATGCCGCAGCCCATCACTTCCAGCCAGCCGGTTTGCTTGCACACGCGGCAGCCGTTGCCGGAACACATCACACACTGGATGTCGACTTCTGCAGACGGCTCGGTGAAGGGGAAGAACGATGGGCGGAAACGGACCGCCAGCTCTTTCTCGAAGAATACGCGCAGGAATTCTTCGATGGTGCCCTTGAGGTCGGCGAAGTTGATATCGCGATCGATCAGCAGGCCTTCGACCTGGTGGAACATCGGCGAGTGGGTGATATCCGAGTCGCAGCGATATACGCGGCCCGGGCACACAATGCGGATGGGCGGCTGGGTGGACTCCATGGTCCGCACCTGCACCGGCGAGGTGTGGGTGCGCAGCAGCATGTTGGCATTGAAGTAGAAGGTGTCGTGCATCGCCCGCGCCGGGTGGTGGCCAGGGATGTTGAGCGCTTCGAAGTTGTGGTAGTCGTCTTCCACCTCTGGGCCTTCGGCAATGCCGTAGCCAATGTGGGTGAAGAACTGCTCGATGCGCTCGAGTGTACGGGTGATCGGGTGCAGGCCACCGGTGGCCTGGCCGCGGCCTGGCAGGGTGACGTCAATGCATTCGGCAGCCAGGCGAGCGCTGAGCTCGGCTTCTTCAAAGGCAGCCTTGCGGGCATTGAGCACAACGGTGACGCGCTCTTTGGCGTCGTTGATCAGCGCGCCGACTTTCGGTCGCTCTTCGGCTGGCAGGTTGCCCAGGGTCTTCATCACCTGGGTCAGTTCGCCCTTCTTGCCGAGATAATTAACCCGGATCTGTTCCAGGGCGTTGATGTCTTCAGCGCGTTCCACGGCCTCTAGGGCTTGGGAGACCAGCGCATCCAGGTTTTCCATGTACAGACTCCAGATACGAAAATAGGGGAAGAGCTTTGAAGGCTCTTCCCCTATCGATGACGTTCAATGCCCGGCAGCGCTAGCACCGCCGGGTGATTGTCGCGGGTACTTAAGCCAGAACGGCTTTAGCTTTCTCGACAATCGCAGCAAACGCCGCTTTTTCGTTCACTGCCAGATCAGCCAGAACCTTACGGTCGATTTCGATCGAAGCCTTTTTCAGGCCAGCAATCAGACGGCTGTAGGACAGACCGTTGGTGCGGGCACCGGCGTTGATACGAGCGATCCACAGTGCGCGGAACTGACGCTTCTTCTGGCGACGGTCGCGGTAGGCGTATTGGCCTGCCTTGATGACCGCTTGCTTGGCTACACGGAATACGCGCGAACGTGCACCGTAGTAACCTTTAGCCAGTTTCAGAATTTTTTTGTGACGCTTACGAGCGATAACGCCGCGCTTAACACGAGCCATGAGTAACTTCCTCTATCTTAACCAGAATTAACGAACGCGCAGCATGCGCTCGACTTTTGCGACGTCGGACGGGTGCAGCAAGCTGGCACCGCGCAGTTGACGCTTACGCTTGGTCGACATTTTGGTCAGGATGTGGCTCTTGAAAGCGTGCTTGTGCTTGAAGCCCGAAGCTGTCTTCAGGAAGCGCTTCGCAGCACCGCTCTTGGTTTTCATTTTTGGCATGTTGGAACTCCGCATTCGATAAAATTACACATAATCATCAGGCCTGCCGTGCCCGGGAGATTACTTCTTTTTCTTGGGGGCGATGACCATCATAAGCTGGCGTCCTTCCATCTTCGGATGCTGCTCAACGGTGCCGTATTCGGCGAGGTCGGCTTCGACCCGCTTCAACAGCTCCATACCCAGCTCCTGGTGGGCCATCTCACGACCACGGAATCTCAGAGAGATCTTGGCCTTGTCCCCATCGGTAAGGAAACGTACCAGGTTGCGTAGTTTTACCTGGTAATCCCCATCCTCCGTCCCTGGACGAAACTTGATTTCTTTGATCTGGATCTGCTTCTGGTTTTTCTTGGCTTCGTTAGCCTGCTTCTTCTTCTCGAAGAGGTGCTTGCCGTAGTCCATGACCTTGCAGACGGGTGGTACCGCGTCTGCAGAGATTTCTACCAGGTCCAGCTTCGCTTCATCAGCGATACGCAGCGCTTCATCAATCGAGACGATGCCAACCTGCTCGCCGTCTGCGCCAATTAACCGAACCTCGCGGGCCGAGATATTCTCGTTGATCGGGGCCTTCGGTACAGCACGCTTATCGTTTCTCATTTCACGCTTAATAGTCATTACTCCGATTCTTGGCGACCACGCCGGGAAACCGCTTGTGTCAGCAGCTCAACGAATTGGGCGACGGGCATGGAGCCCAGGTCTGCGCCTTCGCGAGTACGCACAGCGACGGTTTGCGTTTCGACTTCGCGGTCCCCTATAACCAAAAGGTACGGGACCTTGAGCAAAGTATGCTCGCGGATTTTAAAGCCGATCTTCTCATTTCTCAAGTCCGACTTGGCACGGAAACCGCTTCCGTTCAGAGATTTCTCAACCTCGAGGGCGAAATCGGCCTGCTTGTCGGTGATATTCATGATCACCGCCTGGGTTGGGGCCAGCCACGCAGGGAACACGCCCGCGTAGTGCTCGATCAGCATGCCGATGAAGCGCTCGAACGAACCGAGGATGGCGCGGTGCAGCATGACCGGGCGAACTCGGCTGTTATCTTCGGCGATATAGCTGGCATCCAGACGCTCTGGCAGGTTCGGGTCGTACTGCAGGGTACCGCACTGCCAGTTACGGCCGAGGCAGTCGCGCAGGGTAAACTCGATTTTCGGGCCGTAGAAGGCACCCTCGCCCGGCTGGTATTCCCACTCAAGGCCGGATTCGTTCAGGGCGTCGGCCAGCGCTGTTTCAGCACGGTCCCACAACTCTTCAGAACCGACACGCTTGGCCGGACGAGTGGACAGTTTCATGGCGATGTCGCTGAAACCGAAGTCCTTGTACACGTCCAGGGTCAGCTTGATGAAGTCGGCGGCCTCTTTCTTCACCTGATCTTCGGTGCAGAAAATGTGCGCATCGTCCTGTACGAAGCCACGCACGCGCATGATGCCGTGCAGGGCGCCGGACGGCTCGTTCCGGTGGCAGGCACCGAATTCGGCCAGACGCAGCGGCAGGTCGCGGTAGCTTTTCAGACCCTGGTTGAACACCTGCACGTGGCACGGGCAGTTCATCGGTTTTACCGCGTAGTCACGGCTTTCCGACGAAGTGGTGAACATGTTTTCAGCATAGTTGGACCAGTGGCCGGAACGCTCCCACAGGATGCGGTCGACAACCTGCGGGGTCTTGATTTCCTGGTAGCCGTTTTCGCGCTGCACGCCACGCATGTACTGCTCGAGT
Source organism: Pseudomonas sp. KCJK9058 (assembly GCF_046230975.1). NCBI lineage: Bacteria > Pseudomonadati > Pseudomonadota > Gammaproteobacteria > Pseudomonadales > Pseudomonadaceae > Pseudomonas > Pseudomonas sp. KCJK9058. The sequence goes on along the minus strand of NZ_JBJJLR010000040.1, from coordinate 25,264 downwards.
ACCTGGTAGACGGTCCAGCCGTTGGCGTGCCAGAACACCATGCCCGGGGCTTCTTCCTGCAGGTGGAACAGGTCGAGCTGCTTGCCGATCTTGCGGTGGTCGCGTTTTTCGGCTTCTTCGATGCGCTGGATGTACGCAGCCAGCTGCTTCTTGTCAGCCCAGGCCGTGCCGTACACGCGCTGCAGCTGCTCGTTCTTGGCATCGCCGCGCCAGTAGGCGCCGGACAGCTTGGTCAGCTTGAACGCCTTGAGGAAGCGGGTGTTCGGCACGTGCGGGCCACGGCACATGTCGACGTATTCTTCGTGGTAGTACAGGCCCATGGCCTGTTCATCCGGCATGTCTTCGACCAGACGCAGCTTGTAGTCTTCGCCACGGGCCGTGAACACATCGATGACTTCGGCGCGCGGGGTCATTTTCTTGACCACGTCGTAGTCTTTTTCGATCAGCTCCATCATGCGCTTTTCGATGGCGGCCATGTCTTCTGGGGTGAAGGGGCGCTCGTAGGCGATGTCGTAATAGAAGCCTTCGTCAATGACCGGGCCGATCACCATCTTGGCGGTCGGGTACAGCTGCTTCACGGCGTGGCCAACCAGGTGGGCGCACGAGTGACGGATGATCTCCAGTCCCTCTTCATCTTTAGGGGTGATGATCTGCAGGGTGGCGTCGTTGCTGATCAGGTCACACGCATCGACCAGCTTGCCGTCGACCTTGCCGGCCACAGTGGCCTTGGCCAGGCCAGCGCCGATGGAAGCGGCTACTTCGGCTACGGATACGGCGTGATCGAACGAACGTTGACTGCCATCGGGAAGAGTAATAACGGGCATGGCGCCTCCTCTCCTAGTGGTGACCCCTACCAAAGGTCACGTGGGTTGGGATGAGCCAGTACAAGATCCGACCTGCCTTCCGGTAAAAGGAAGCCTGCCCCACAGTGGCAGAAGCCTTTCGGCTTGTCAGGGACGAACCAGAGTGACTGGAAAGAAAAAAGATAGCTGCAGCCGGCAACAGCGCGACCGCAAGCCGAGCATGCTAGCACGCGGGTTGCACCCCAGGCAGAAATATTTGGAAATTGCACCGCAGCGGTGAACTAACGCGGAAAAATACCGCTCAGACTTTGGGAAGCAACCTACTCTTGATGAGACCTTAACCCAAGGAGTAACTGGTGATGCGAGTTCCGTCTCTTCTGGCCCTGGCGGCCGCTGGCGCCCTGCTGCTGCCCGTGGCTGCGAACGCCGGCAACTTCCCAGCCGGGAAGGAGGCCGCCTACATGACCCAGTGCACGCAAGTGGCCAGCGGCCAGGGCGTTGACGCTGCCACCGCGAAAAAACACTGCGACTGCGGCGCGCAAGCCATCAAAAAGAACTTCACCGACGCCGAGATTGCCGACCTCGACAGCAAGGACGGCGTTGACGCCAAGCTGATGCAGAAGGCGCAGTCGGTGGTGAGACAGGCCTGCGCACCGAAGAGCTGAAACCTTAAAGCCGGTGATGACCAGCCATTCTTTGAGCTGGATCAATATCCTGCGAAGGTAAAAGGCGCTAGATGCGCAGAATTAGACTATGATGTATCCCGTGCTCCGTAGCCTCGGCCGCATTGCACCACTGAAAAAACTAAATGTTCTGGAGATTCACCCATGTCCAATCGCCAACAAGGCACCGTCAAATGGTTCAATGATGAGAAAGGCTACGGCTTCATCACCCCAGCAGGCGGCGGCGACGACCTGTTCGTACACTTCAAAGCCATCGAATCTGACGGCTTCAAGAGCCTGAAAGAAGGCCAGACTGTTTCCTTCGTCGCCGAGCGCGGCCAGAAGGGCATGCAGGCTGCACAGGTTCGTCCGGAGTAATTCGGATAGCTGTAAAAAAACCCGCCCTTGTGGCGGGTTTTTTTATGGGTGATGCATCATCTGAGTGGGGCGGGATTGCCTGCGAAACCGACTGTAGGGTGAATGGCACGGGCTTTGCCCGTGTTCGCGGGTGAACCCGCTCCTACAAGGCGACCGCGCAGGCTTTTCACATTTTGCGCAAGGCAGTTGCCCCCGCGTGCATCAACCGCAGTTGACGCGGGTTACCCTACCCTGCTCGTCCACGTTCAGGTTCAAGCGCTCGGAGCGGTACTCCAGGGTGACCACGTCGTGCGGCTTGAGAATGCGCGCCATCTGCGAGCCGCTGGCCTTGCGTGCCTGCTCCAGCAATTCGGCGCTGGCCTGCTTGCCCAGGGCAAAGTCGGCACCACTGGCTTCGCAGCGGCCATCGTTGCCCGCTGGCGCGGCACCACCATCAGCATTGCCACCAGTGCTGCAACCCGCCAGGACAGCAGCCACAGCCAGAGTTGCCAGGTAAGCACGGGTACGGAACATGAAGCCTCCTAAATCGGTCCGGGAACTGCCTGATCCGACAGCTCCGCTCATCATTTGTTGCAAAACCGGTCAAGTCTGCCTGAACTGCAGCGGCGAGGCGAAAAGGAATCGTGACCGGATTTTGCACAACGTGCTGTATTTGCCATATGCTTAGCCCGCACGGTCACCGGCGCAAAGCCATGATTTGCTGCAAGAAGTGGAGCGCATCCCGCCTCCATCGAACACCAGGGTCAGGTGTTCCCCCTTCGTTCCGGGCCCCCAGCGAGAGCTTTTCATGAGCACCCACAGCATCGATGCCGATATCAAGGTCAAATGGGCCGAGGGCCAGAGCGCGTACAGCCCTGGCACACCGGAAGAGTTACTGTTGATCGCCATCGACCTGTTGGTGCGCGACAACGGTGCCGAGGCGGCACGCAGCTTCATCGACCAGGTATTCGAGCGCTACGCGCCGCACGCGGCTATTCCAATCGCGCCAGACGGGCACTGAGCAGGTCGAACAGCCCCTGGGCATCACCCTGCTCCACCCACAGCACATTCGCCGGCCGCTTGAGCACACCGTACCAGTCTGCGATTGTCTGGCCGAAAGTGGGCCCTTCGCGGCTGTCGATGCTCATGTGGATACGCCGGCCACTGAACAGCTCGGGCTTTAACAGGTAGGCGATGACGCTGGCGTCGTGCACAGGGCCGCCAGGTATGCCATACACGTCCATGTCGTGGGTGATGTAGGCATTGAGGATATCCACCACGCGCTTGCTGGCCTGGTTGTTCACGGCTGCCAGTTGCTTCAGGCGGGCGTTACTGGTCAGCAGCTTGTGCGTGACGTCCAGCGGCAGGTAGGTCAGCTGTACGCCGCTGGCCAGCACCACTTCGGCGGCGTGCGGGTCGGCATAGAGGTTGAACTCCGCCACCGGGGTGATGTTGCCGCCGTTGAAATGGGCTCCCCCCATGACCACCACCTCTTTGATGCCGTTGACGATGCTCGGGCGCTGGATCAGCGCCAGGGCCAGGTTGGTCTGCGGGCCGAGCATGGCGACGGTGATGCTGTGCGGTTTGGCTGCGCTGAGGGTATCGACCAGGTATTGCACGGCATTGCCCTGGGCCAGGGGCGCTTTCGGCTCGTGCACCGGTACACCGGTGAGGCCTTCTTCGCCATGAACGTCGGCGGCGTAGATCGGCGTGCGCACCAATGGGCGGCCGGCACCGGCGTACACCGGGATGTCTTCGCGCCCCGCCCATTCGCGGGCCAGGCGGGCATTGCGCGAGGTCTTGTCCAGGCGCACGTTGCCGGCCACGGTGGTGATGGCGCGGATATTGAGTTCGTTGGGCGAAGCCATGGCCAGAAACAGCGCGACCACGTCGTCCGCGCCGGGATCGGTGTCGATGATCAGGTCGATGGGTGCGGCCTGGAGGGTGGAGGCTGTGGCCATGAAGACGACTCCTTGTAGCAGGGACTTGAGCATGGATGGCACTCCTGTTGCCTATGAATCATGCGTTTACACAGCCCGGCGTCCTTTGTGGAAGCGGCTAGAAGGTGACGCCGGAGATGAGGGCGATGTTGCTGTAGGGCTGGCACTCGCCTGTACGCACCACCGCACGGGCACTGCGCGACAGCACTTTGAAATCCTCATGGGTCAGCCATTCGCGCTTGCCCAGCTTGCCCTTCAGTCGCTCGATTTCGACCAGCGCAGGTGGCACCACTTTCTGCATTTCCTCAGCCAGCACGTGCCGCTCAACCTGCAATTCGCTCAGCACCACCCGCAGCACGCTGGCGAAGTCCGGCAGGCCAGGCGTAATGGCCAGGTCGATCAGCTCGACACCCGGCGGCACCGGCAGCCCGGCATCGCCGATCACCAGGATATCGCCATGCCCCATGCCGGCAATGACTCGCGACAGGGCAACGTTCAGCAGCGGGGTTTTCTTCATGGCGTCAGCTCCGCCAGGTAGGGAATCGACGGCTGGGCACCGGCACGGGTAACCGACAATGCCGCGGCACGCTGGCCAAAGGCGATCGCCTCGCCCTCCTTCAGCCCACGCACCAGGGCGGCAGCAAAGCCACCAATGAAGGTATCGCCGGCAGCGGTGGTGTCCAGCGGTTGCACGCGCGGCGCCGGATAGTGCTGTTGGCCTTGGGCAGTAACCAGCAAGGCACCTTGCGCACCCAAGGTGATGATCACTTTGCCTGCCCCCAGCTGCAGCAAGCGCTCACCTGCGCGCCGGGCACTGTCCTGGTCGGTCACCGCCACACCGGTCAAGGCTTCGGCCTCGCTTTCGTTAGGGGTAAGGTAATCGATATGCGCAAACCAGTCCGCTGGCAAGGGGCCGGTAGCGGGTGCTGGGTTCAGGATGACCTGCTTGCCCAGCTCACGCGCCCTGGCCAGTGTGCACGCCACAGTGTCAGTGGGCACTTCCAGCTGGCAGATGACCACCTCGGCGGCCTGCAGCAGTGCATCGAAACGCAGCACCGACTGCGGCGTCAGCAGGCCGTTGGCGCCGGGAATGATGACAATACAGTTCTGGCTGGCAGCATCCACCGTGATCAGCGCCACACCGCTGGACGTGCCCGGGCAGGTGCTGACACCTTGACAGTCGATACCCTCGACATACAAGGCCCGGTGCAGTTGCCGACCGTAATCATCATCCCCCACATTGCCGATCATCGCCACGCTGCCCCCCAGCCGCGCTACCGCCACCGCCTGGTTGGCACCCTTGCCGCCCGGCACCGTGAAAAAGCTATCGCCGGGGAGTGTCTCGCCGGCCCGTGGCAGGCGCTGGGCGCGGACCACCAGGTCCATGTTGAGGCTGCCGACCACCACAACCTTGGCATTCATGACGTTTCCTTAGCGTTAGCGGTATTCATTGAACAGGTCCGGGCGCGGCCCGGTGGATTCACGCAAGACGATACGCGGGGCGACGATACGCTGCTCCGCCGCGCCTTGCCGGGGCGTAGCGATACGCGTCAGCAGCAACGAGGCAGCGCTCTCGCCCAGCTCGCGGATCGACTGGCCCACGGTGGTCAGTGGTGGGTACACGTAGCGGCTCAGTTCAATGTCGTCGAAGCCGATCACCGACAGCTCGCCGGGTACGCTGATATTGCGTTCGGCGGCAGCGCGCAGCACACCAAAGCCGATCATGTCGTTGCCGGCAAAAATCGCCGAGGGCCGCTTGCCTTCCAGCACCTGCGCCGCCGCTGCATGGCCACCCGGGCTGGTGAAGTCGCAGTGCAGTACACGGCTGCCCAGCACAGGCGCACCGGCTTCGCCCATGGCACGGCGGAAGCCGCTCAGGCGCAGCTGGGTAACACCGGTTTCGGCGGGGCCGCCGATATAGGCGACGTCGCGATGGCCCAGCTCCAGCAGGTGCTGGGTGGCCAGGTACGCCCCCTGCTCGTGGTCAATGCGCACCAGGTCGGCATCGACGCCTTCCAGCTCACGGTCGACGATGACCATTGGCGTGCGCACACCGGCCAGGCTTTGCAGCAGGTCATCGTCCTGGCCCACCGAGGCCACTACCAGGCCGTCGATGCGTTTTTCCAGCAGCACGCGCAGGTAGCTGCGCTGCTTCTGCGGGTTGTCGTCGGAGTTGCACAGGATCACGCAATAGCCGTTGCGCTCGCAGGCGTCTTCGATACCCCGCGCCAGCTCGGCGAAGTAAGGGTTGACGCTGTTGGGCACCAACAGGCCGATGGTGGCCGTACTGCGCGCCTTCAGCGAGCGCGCCACCGCACTGGGCACGTAATCCAGTTCGACAATGGCGGCTTCCACTTTCAGCCGCACCTGCTCGCTGACCGGACGGGTCTTGTTGAGTACATGGGACACGGTGGTGTACGAAATACCCGCCAGTGCCGCGACGTCTTTGATGGTTGCCATGGTGTCAGTTCCGCCGGCCTGCGCGCCGGCTACGGTAAGTGTCGAGCACCACGGCGATGACGATCACCGCCCCGGTGATGATGCGTTTGGTCGGCTCGCTGGCGCCGATCTGCGCCAGCCCGGCGGCCAATACGGAAATGATCAGTACGCCAAAGAAGGTGCTGATGACCGAGCCACGCCCGCCCATCAGGCTGGTGCCGCCGATCACGACGGCGGCAATGACCTGCAGCTCCAGGCCAGACCCGGCATTGGGGTCGGCCGCTTCCAGCCGCGAGATCTGGAACAGCGCGGCCAGACCGGCGAGCAGGCCCATCAGGGCGAACACCAGCACTTTGTAAGGGCGCGGATCGATACCGGCCAGGCGCACGGCCTCTTCGTTGGTGCCGATACCGATCAGGTAACGACCGAACACCGTGCGCGTCAGGACCAACTGGGCGAGCACGATCACCAACAAGGCGATGATGAACGCTGGCGAAACACCAAAGGCGACCGGGTTGGAGAACCAGGCATAGGCGTCGCCGATATAGGCGGTGCGCGAGTCGGTGAACTGGTAGGCCAGGCCACGGGCCATCTCCAGCACACCAAGCGAAACAATGAACGACGGGATGCGCCAGGCCACGGTGACACCACCGGTAATGCTGCCGGCCAGGGCAGCCACGGCCATGCCCAGCAGCGCCGAGGGCAGCACGCCCCAGCCCCAGCCGAGTATCGCCACGCTCACCGTCGAGGCAGCCAGCGCCAGCACCGAGCCCACCGACAGGTCGATGCCGCCGATGATCAGCACGAAGGTCATGCCCACCGCCAGCACCATCAGGTCCGGGATCTGGTTGGCCAGTGTGCTGAAGGTGCCATACGACCAGAAGTGGCTGCTGAGGAACGAGAACAGCACGATCATCGCCAGCAAGGCGCCAGCCAGGCCCAGGTAGGTGCCCAGGCCAAAGTAGGTACCGCTGCGGCGCACGGGGGCGGCTTCCTGGTTGTTGAGCGGGGTGGTTTTCATGCATCCATCCTGGGGGCTGCATCATGCAGCAGCGCGTCACGTTTCTGATAACCGGCGAAGGCGGCGGCAAGCAACTGGTCCTGGCTCCAATGATCACGCGCGAAGGTGTCGATCAGGCGGCCGGCGGACAGCACGGCGATGCGGTCGCAAATCAGCATCAGTTCGCGCAGGTCACTGGACACCACCACCAAGGCCTTGCCTTGGCGCGCCAGCTCGGCCAGCAGGCCATAAATGTCGAACTTGGCGCCCACATCGATGCCACGCGTGGGTTCGTCGAACAGCAGCACCTGGCAATCGCGCTCCAGCCAGCGGCCGATCACCACCTTCTGCTGGTTACCGCCAGACAGCTCGCCCACCACTTGCTGCGCGCCAGCACTGCGAATGCGCATGGCCTGGATCTGGCGTTCGGCCAAGGCCTTTTCCGCTTCGCTATCGAGCACACCGGCGCGCGATACCGCGCCCAGGTTGCCCAACGCAATGTTGGCGCTGATCGACTGCGTCAACAGCAGGCCCTCGCCTTTGCGGTCTTCGGTTATCAGCGCGATACCGGCCCGCACTGCAGCCTTGGGCGAGTCGATGTTTACCGCCTGCGGCGGTTGGCCGAGCGCGATACCGCCGCTGTCGGCGCGATCGGCACCGTAGATCAGGCGCAACAGCTCGGTACGGCCGGCGCCGATCAGGCCGGAAATGCCAAAAATCTCCCCTGCCCTGACTTCGAACGACACCTCGCGCACCTTGTCGCCGCGGCACAACTTGTCGACCTTGAGCAGCGGTGCCCCCATCTGCCGTCGGCCCAGGTCGATATGCTCGCCCAGCTCGCGGCCGACCATCAGGTTGACCAGCTCGGCGCTGCTGTAGCGCTGGATCGGCTCGTCGCACACCAGCTTGCCATCGCGCAGCACAACGATGCGTTGGGCCACCCGCTGCAACTCTTCCAGGCGATGCGAGATATAGACAATGGCCACGCCGCGCGCGCGCAGGCGCTCGATCTGGGTGAACAGCAACGCCACCTCGCGCGCAGTGAGCATGGCAGTGGGTTCGTCCAGGATCAGCACATGGCAGTCACCGATCAGGTTGCGGGCAATTTCGACCATTTGCTGATGGCCGATGCCCAGTTCACCGACAGGGGTGTCCGGGTCGATGGCGTCGAGCCCGACCCGAGCCATGGCGGCCGTTGCCAGCTGGCGCAGGCGCTTGTGGCTGATCCAGCCGAAACGGCTGGGCAGGTTGTCGAGAAACAGGTTTTCCGCGACGGTCAGCGTCGGCAGCAGGTTCAGTTCCTGCATGACCATGCGCACACCAAGGCGTTCGGCCTCGCTGCGGCTGCCGGGCGCGTAGGCCTGGCCACGGTAGGTCATGTGCCCGGTGGTGGGCACCTCCAGGCCGCTGATGAGCTTGGACAACGTACTCTTGCCCGCGCCGTTCTCGCCGGTCAGGGCCAGCACTTCGCCAGCGCGCAGGCTCAGGCTGACCTCGCCGAGCACGGGCTGGGCGTAGGTCTTGCCCAGGCCGCTGACGGCAAGCACCACTTCATTGGCCGATGCAGGCATGGCCGATTCTCCTGGCAGCATCAGGGCTTCTTGGTGATGAGTTCGACCGGGGTCTGGATGACGTTGTCGGCATCCACATCAGGCTTTTCGCCCTTGACCATTTTCAGCGCCGCCTGAATGCCATACACCGCCTGTTGGCTGGCGGCCTGGTCGAGGGTGGCAAGCACGCGTCCATCGGCAAGCATTGGCTTGATGGCTTTGATGTTGTCGTAGCCCACCACTTGCACCTGGCCGGCCTTGCCAGCGGCACGCACGGCGGACACAGCGCCCAGGGCCATGCTGTCGTTGCCGGCCAGCAAGGCCTTCAGGTCGGGGTATTCGTTGAGCATGGAGGCGGCGACGGCGTTGCCTTTGTCGATCTCCCAATTGCCGCTTTGTACCGAGACGATGTTCATCTGCGCGGCGTCCATGGCGTCCTTGAAGCCGGCGGTACGCTGCTGGGCATTGGTGGTGGTCGGCACGCCTTCGATAATGCCCACCTGGTCGCCGGCCTTGAGCTTCTGGCTGGCCAGGTAATCGCCAACCAGGCGGGCGCCCTTGCGGTTGTCGGGGCCGACGAAGGGAACGCTGATGCCTTTGCTCTTGAGCAAGTCAGGGTCCAGACGGTTGTCGATGTTGATCACCACCACGCCCTGGTCCATGGCCTTCTTCACCGCCGACACAAGTGCTTTCGAGTCAGCCGGGGCAATCACCAGCGCCTTGGCGCCGGCATTGACCATCTGCTCGACGATGCGGATCTGCTCGCCAGTGTCGGTCTCGTTCTTGATGCCGTTGGCGATCAGGTCGAACTCGTCGGCGTGGGTTTTCTGGTAGTCCTTGGCGCCATCTTCCATGGTGCGGAAGAACTCGTTGGCCAGCGACTTCATGACAAGGGCGACCTTGGGCTTGTCTTCAGCGTGGACAGCAGACAATGGCAAGGCGAGGCTAAGCGAGGAAATGACAGCGAGGGCCAGCAGACGACCGGGGAACGGCAGCTTCATGAACGATGACTCCGAATCTTGTGTTTTTTATCGGATCGCAAACGTTTGCGTTGACCAACTATGGTAACAGGACCGTTGTTTGTCAAATCCGTTTGGCTTTCGGAGGCCAAAGTGCTGCTGGGGCCGATTATGCAGGCTTTTCCGAAAACCCGAACACCTTTTCCTTTATTTGTTCGGAATTACGAATGCAATGCTGCCTTTGGCAGGCGCGGTTCGGTGCAACACCACACATTGTCGGGGCTGCTACACAGCCCATTGCAAAGCACGGCCACTCCAACCCAGGCAACGCGTGGTGCCTTGGTACGAAAAATGCCTATAGCCCTGCGCGACTCAATAACTATCTCACTAGGAAGCGAGAACAATAACGATGAATGCCGCACTCAAAACCTTCGCCCCCAGCGCACTCGCCCTGCTGCTGATCCTGCCATCCAGCGCCTCGGCCAAAGAAGCCGAAACCCAACAGAAGCTGGCCAACGTGGTCATCCTCGCCACCGGCGGCACCATTGCCGGCGCCGGCGCCAGCGCAGCCAACAGCGCCACTTACCAGGCTGCCAAGCTGGGCGTCGACAAGCTCATCGCCGGCGTGCCAGAACTGGCCGACATCGCCAACGTACGCGGCGAGCAAGTGATGCAGATCGCCTCCGAGAGCATCAGCAATGACGACCTGCTGAAGCTGGGCAAGCGCGTCGCCGAGCTGGCCGAAAGCAAGGACGTGGACGGCATCGTCATCACCCATGGCACCGACACCCTCGAAGAAACCGCCTACTTCCTCAACCTGGTAGAGAAGACCGACAAGCCAATCGTGGTGGTCGGCTCGATGCGTCCGGGTACCGCCATGTCCGCCGACGGCATGCTCAACCTGTACAACGCCGTGGCCGTAGCCAGCGACAAGCAGTCGCGTGGCAAGGGCGTGCTGGTGACCATGAACGACGAGATCCAGTCCGGCCGCGATGTAAGCAAGGCGGTCAACATCAAGACCGAAGCCTTCAAGAGCGCCTGGGGCCCGATGGGCATGGTGGTGGAAGGCAAATCGTACTGGTTCCGCCTGCCGGCCAAGCGCCATACGGTCAATTCCGAGTTCGATATCAAGCAGATCAGCAGCCTGCCGCAGGTGGACATTGCCTATGGCTATGGCAACGTCACCGACACCGCCTACAAGGCGCTGGCACAGAACGGCGCCAAGGCGCTGATCCATGCCGGTACCGGCAACGGTTCGGTATCGTCGCGGGTAGTCCCGGCGCTGCAAGAACTGCGCAAGAACGGCGTGCAGATCATCCGCTCGTCGCATGTCAACCAGGGTGGTTTCGTACTGCGTAACGCCGAACAGCCGGATGACAAGAACGACTGGGTCGTGGCTCACGACCTGAACCCGCAAAAAGCGCGGATCCTGGCGATGGTGGCAATGACCAAGACCCAGGACAGCAAAGAGCTGCAACGCATCTTCTGGGAGTACTGATCAACCACCCATGGCCGGTGCCCCACATCACCGGCCATTCTTCCCTTCCAGATCAATCCCGCCCGGCCGCCATTCAACTGGGGCTCGCATCAGTGGGTTTCTTCTCTGGCTTGCGCAAGCGGCTCTATTTGTAATCTCTCGGATCAACGCCCCACTTCTTGAGTCGAGACGCCAAGGTTGTGGGCTTCAACCCCAGCAATTGCGCAGCACCACCCTCGCCGGAGACTTTCCCTGCTGTTCGTTTGAGCACAGAGATCGCATTCAGCTTCATCTGCCGCTCCCAGTCTTTGTCGGCAGTCGGCTCAGGCTGGCATTGTGCAATTGAAGATACTGGGCCACTGGACGGGCCGTTTGGCGCCAGAACCTCATGAAAGCTCACGCGACCGTCTCGGGAGACGATGGTCTGTCGCTCAATCACATTTTGAAGCTCGCGAATGTTGCCTGGCCAGGCGTACTGCTGAAGCACCGCGACTTGGGTCAGCGACATGCGAATGCCCGGTTTGTTAAACGCCAGGCTAGCCCTTTCAAGAAAATGGCTGGCGAGCAACGGAATGTCCTCAAGTCGCTCCCGCAGGGGCACCGAGCGTATAGGGAACACATTCAAGCGGAAGTATAAATCTTCCCGGAACGCCCCTCGGGCGACCATATCGCGCAGGTCACGGTTCGTTGCGGCGATAACTCGCACATCAACGGCCCTGGTGCGATTGTCGCCTACAGGCTCAAACTGGCGGTCCTGTAGAACACGGAGCAACTTGCTTTGTAACTCCAGCGGAATCTCTCCCACCTCATCGAGAAACAAGGTTCCGCCGTCTGCCAACTCAAAGCGACCCACTCGGTTGCTGACCGCTCCGGTGAAGGCCCCTTTGAGGTGGCCGAAGAACTCGCTCTCGAACAACTCACGGGGTACCGCGGCGCAATTGACCCGAATCAGAGGGCGGTCGCGCCGGGGGCTGCTGGCATGAATCGCGCGAGCCACAAGCTCTTTACCCGTGCCTGACTCGCCGGTGACCAACACGTTGGCGTCGGTAGCTGCGACCAGGTCGATCTGCTGTAACAGATGCTTGACCGCTGGGCTTTCGCCGACGATCTCGTGGTGATTGCCGTGGGCGTTGATTTCCTCCTGCAGGTATTGGTTTTCCATCTCCAGCCGAGTCTTCAACTGCTCTACTTCACTTAGCGCATCGCGCAGGCGCGCTTCAGTGCGCTGTCGTTCGCGGATGTCCCGGAACAACACCACCGCCCCCACCAGCCTTCCCATCTCGAAGATTGGAGTGCTGGTGTACTCGACGGCGATTGGTTCGCCGCTCTTGTGCCAGAACACCTCGTGGTCCACGCGATGAATTTGTCCATCGCTGAACGAAGCATGGATGGGGCACTGATTGACCTCGAACGCACGTCCGTCGCTATGGCTGTGGTGGAACAAATGGTGGGCATCCTGGCCAATCATGTCGACGGCACTCCACCCCAGAATACGCTCGGCGGCGGGGTTGATGAACGTGGTCTGGCCCCGGGTATCGAGCCCATAGATGCCCTCGCCAACTGCACCAAGAATCAGCCGGTTTTGCTGCTGGATGCGCTCGAACACCTGGCTGATCCGCTCCCACCCCACGTGGCCCAAACGGTGTTGGCGGCGCGCCTCAGCCCGGTTACGGCGCTGCTCCAGAAGGTCGCGGCGCTGCACCGCCAGTACAATTTTCCCGCCCTCAACCGCGCTAGCCGAAACCTCCACCGCTATTTGCCGCAGTTGCAGATCCACCAGCAGCAGGTCGTCCGACCACGCTTCGCCTTGAGTCAGCACCTCATCCGTAAAGCTCACCCACAGTGCGATTCCCCCTCGCAGAAAATGGCTAAAGGCATGACCGGGCAGCTCATTTGCAGCGCAGCCCAGTAAATCAAGCGCGGCGGTGTTGGCTTGCAGTACCCGATCATCTACCGGGTGGATTAACAGCATGGCAACGGTGGAGTCGGCAGCGACTCCGAGGGCGACGGCGTCTGTCACAGATGCATATCCTTCAGCCGATTTTCACGAAATTTCGTAAACAATATTACGAGAGTTCGTAATTCACGAAATTTCGTCAATCCAATTCGCTATCAATAAAAAATAAACTAATAAAATCAGATAGTTAAAAAATAATGGAGATTGGCACATCTCTCGCTATGGGTGTGTTCACCTTAAACCAAACTGCGGGAGCAGAAATAATGGACAAACTTGAAATGCATCACCTGATCATGGCCGCGAAAGCACGCAAGGGCCTGAGCTGGGATGATCTTGCCAACGCAGTGGGCAAGGCCCCGGTATGGCTTGCATCGGTCTGCTACGGCATGAACAGCGCGCCGCTGGAAGTGGCAACGCATCTTTGCGAGGTATTGGAGCTGGATGATCAAGTCGCCGCCACCTTAACCGCTTTCCCAGTCAAGGGCTGGGACAAGTCCATCCCTCAAGACCCGCTGATCTATCGACTGTACGAAGTCGTGGGCGTCTATGGCCCAACCCTGAAAGACGTGATCCAGGAAAAATTTGGCGACGGCATCATGAGTGCCATCGACTTTTCCATGCATGTCGAGCGAATCGAAGACCCCAAAGGCGACCGGGTTCTGTTGACCCTCAATGGCAAGTTCTTGCCGTACCGTTCCTGGTAAACCCATCCAACCCTCGGCATCCCTCCGGAGGTGCCGCCCATTACCCGCAGTTGAGGGAGCCGCCATGTCTTATCTGCTACCCACCGATTTTGTCACCAAGATGCTCGATGCCGGCGCATCAAAGGTCCACATGTCCACTCGCGACACGCTGATCCGCAGCTACATGGCCGGGGCAATTCTGGCCTTGGCGGCCGTATTCGCAATAACCATCGCAGTGCAGACAGGCTCAGCCCTGCTAGGCGCAGTACTGTTTCCGGTTGGTTTTTCAATGCTCTACCTTATGGGCTTCGACCTGCTCACTGGGGTCTTCATGCTCACCCCGCTGGCATTACTGGACAAACGTCCCGGGGTCACCGTTAGGGGAATTCTGCGCAACTGGGGCCTGGTGTTCGTCGGCAACTTCGCCGGCGCCCTTACGGTCGCCTGCATGATGGCCTTCGTCTTTACCTATGGTTTCCATGCTTCCCCCGGTGCCGTGGGAGAGAAAATTGCCAGCATCGGTGAGGCCCGCACCCTGGGTTACGAGCAATACGGGCTGGCAGGCTGGTTGACGATCTTCCTGCGTGGCGTGCTGTGTAACTGGATGGTGTCGATGGGCGTGGTCGGCGCGATGATCTCCACCTCTGTGAGCGGCAAGGTGATCGCCATGTGGATGCCGATCATGCTGTTTTTCTTCATGGGCTTCGAGCACTCGGTCGTGAACATGTTCCTGTTCCCTTCCGCAATGATCATGGGCGGCGACTTCTCGCTCATGGACTACCTGGTGTGGAACGAAATCCCCACCGTACTGGGCAACCTGGTGGGTGGCCTGGCCTTCACTGGCCTGACGCTGTACGGCACCCACATCCGTACGGCCGCGAAGAAAGCCACCAGCGCAACAACCTGCTGAAGCGACAAAGAAGGCAGGCAGCCTCAGTCGCCGCCTGCCTCACTTCATACCCAGGACAAAAAAGAGGTTTTGCTTTGCACTGCCTCTAACCCGAACATCGTTTATATTTCAGAACGGTGTCATGGCTTACAGACCAACACTGGATTTCCCCTGACAAGCTGTTGCGAATTTACTTACAGTGAAATACTGTATGCACATACAGCAAAACAAGGAAACTCCTGTGTCCAGCACCGCCTCCGCCACCCCGAGCAGCTATGAACAGCTGGGTGTACGCATCCAGAAGATCATCAACAGCCCCACCGCCCAGCGCAGCCGTGCGGCGCTGATCTTCCGCCTGGAACAGGAAAGCCCGGATGACTGGGAGACCCTGCTTCAGGAGATCGCAGAAAACGACAACGTCACCCTCGCCCATCGCGACGATGGCGGTGTGCAGATTTTCTGGACCGTACCGAAGGAAGATTGACTGCGCATGAGAGTTTCGCTTTTCGCAGCAGCTTGCCTGTTACTGACCACTCCGCTTGTTCAAGCCGACGCCCCGCGCACCTTCCAGGAGGCCAAGAAGGTCGCCTGGAAGCTCTATGCGCCGCAATCGACCGAGTTCTATTGCGGCTGTAAATACAAAGGCAACAAGGTCGACCTGGCATCTTGCGGCTATACCCCACGCAAGAACGCCCAGCGCGCGTCGCGCATCGAGTGGGAGCACATCGTACCCGCCTGGCAGATCGGCCATCAGCGCCAGTGCTGGCAGAGCGGCGGGCGCAAGCAGTGCTCGCAGCATGACGAAGTGTACCAACGCGCCGAAGCCGACCTGCACAACCTGGTGCCAAGCATCGGCGAGGTCAACGGCGACCGCAGCAACTTCAGCTTCGGCTGGCTACCAGAACAACGCGGCCAGTATGGCCGCTGCCTGACCCAGGTCGACTTCAATGCCAAGAAGGTGATGCCGCGCCCGTCGATCCGCGGCATGATCGCCCGCACCTACTTCTACATGAGCAAGCAGTACAACCTGCGCCTGTCCAAACAGGACCGCCAGCTGTTCGAAGCCTGGAACAAGACCTACCCGCCGCAAGCCTGGGAGCAGCAACGCAACCAACAGGTCGCCTGCGTGATGGGGCGAGGAAACGCGTTCGTGGGGCCGGTCAACCTCAAGGCGTGCGGTTGATCCTCAGGCCAGCGCCTGTAAATAGGCACTGGCTTGGCGATAACGGGCCAGCCGCGCCAGGTCGGCGGGGCCCGGGCAAGGGATGCGCGAGAGGTCGCTGTTGTCGGCCAGATCGGCCAGCTTGACGGTGCGCGCCAACGGGTCTTCGCCCAGGCGCACCACGAAATCCTGGTAAGGCTCGCCTTCGCGGCGGCTAAGCGCCAGCAACGCAGCCAGGATTTTCAGCGCGAAGCCCTCACGCGCCAGGTCGGACAGGGTCAGCGGGGTGTCTTCGATCACATCGTGAAGCACCGCCACAATCCGCTGCTCAGGTGTGGAAACCCGCATCATCACGCGTAACGGGTGGAGGATATAAGCCGCCCCACCCTTATCGTATTGCCCTTCATGCGCCCCGGCGGCCACGGCAATGGCCCGCTCCAGTGTAGACATGAGGCCCTCCCCGTTTGGCATCTCCCAACCCAAGCATAGCCAAACTTGTGTGAACAGCGCCTGACACAAGCCTTGGCCGCGGCGCCACTGTACCGGCTTAGGCTCTGCACGATAAGCCTTGATACTTGTTCATGCTGCGTTGAAAACAGCCTGACCTGCGCCTCAAGACTTTGCGTACAGCCTCTAGTGTGGTGTTTCACAAATAACGACCATAACTCGCGGCGCTTTTTGCGCTCATGCGGCGTTGTCGCTCCTCGCCGTAGCTGGGCTACGACTCGTCGCGACGCCTTGCCTGAGCGCAAAAATCGCTCGCGAGTTATTGGCCGTATTTGCAAAACACCACACTAGCGTGCTGCGCCGTGCTGGATAACCACCGAATCGGTACCAAGCTTGGCCATCACTTCATCCCTGCGCGCTTGCGCTTCTTCGCGGGTGGGGAACGGCCCCATCAGCACCACCGGCTTGCCGTCACGGTACTCCACCGAAGAGGGGATGCCCTTTTCGATCAGGCGCGCCGTCATATCGCTGAGTGCGCCCATGTTGGCGCCCTGTACCACTTCCACATCCCACCCCTGGGGCGCCGGCTGGTCTGCCAGCGCCTCGGCACGGCGCTGCAGGTCGGCTCCGCCGCAGAGTTCACGGATGCGCAGGTTGTTGCCGGTATCGTCAACGATGATGTCGTACTGGCCATCGCGCTTGATCGCCACGTAGCTGCGGTAGGCTTCGTACTGCCCGGCATCGTCCTTGCCGCGGACCTGACCGCAGATGGTGCCCTGGGTGTCGATCCGCACGTTGCCGAACTTGGCGGTCTTGGGGTTATGCAGGTGTTCGGCCACCTGCTTGTGCACGCCCTCGACCTCGTTCTCACAGCCCGCCAGGGCGAGCACTGCCATTACCACAGCCAGTTTGCGCACGCGTGTACCTCCAGATTCGAAGGGGCGGATTCTAGCACGCCGGGTATGCCCCGGACCGCGACCAAACGTTACACGCTGCTTCGGGCGCAAATGCAAAAAGGGCGATCATTTCTGATCGCCCTTTTTCGATTTGGTAGGCACAATTGGACTCGAACCAACGACCCCCACCATGTCAAGGTGGTGCTCTAACCAACTGAGCTATGTGCCTGTCGTGTGGTGCGCATATTAGTGGTGCGATGCGCACCTGTAAAGCTTTTTTTTGAGAAAAATCAAAAACTTTCGAATGAAAGCGCTTTGCGTCCATGCCGCGGTATTCCCGCTCGCGCGGCAATGGACAATGAAAAAAGGGGTGACCCTTTCGGATCACCCCTTTTTCGATTTGGTAGGCACAATTGGACTCGAACCAACGACCCCCACCATGTCAAGGTGGTGCTCTAACCAACTGAGCTATGTGCCTGTCGTGTGGTGCGCATTCTACGCATTACAAAAACCCTGTCAACACTTTTTTTCGCGCTAACCTACTGAATCTTAAACTCTTTATAGAGAGGCTGGCTGAGGGGGGCCCCGTAAAGGATTTTCACCAGACGACTAGCGGGTGTTTATTATTATTGATAGCATCGGTACATTCGTTAAAAATATAAAACACGAGGTTCCTGCAGCATGGCTAACACCCCCTACCCCCAGTCCTACTACGCCGCCTCGGCCAACCCGGTGCCGCCACGTCCGGCGCTGCAGGGTGAGGTGGAAACCGATGTGTGCATCATCGGTGCTGGCTACACCGGCCTGTCCAGCGCCCTGTTCCTTCTGGAGAACGGCTTCAAGGTGAGCATCGTCGAAGCGGCCAAGGTCGGCTTCGGCGCATCGGGCCGCAACGGCGGCCAGATCGTCAACAGCTACAGCCGCGACATTGATGTCATCGAACGCACCGTCGGCCCCAAGCAGGCGCAACTGCTGGGCCACATGGCCTTCGAGGGCGGGCGCATCATTCGTGAACGCGTGGCCAAGTACAACATTCAGTGCGACCTGAAAGATGGTGGCGTATTCGCTGCCCTTACCAGCAAGCAGATGGGTCACCTGGAATCGCAAAAGCGCCTGTGGGAACGCTTTGGCCATAATCAGCTGGAGCTGATGGACCAGAAGCGCATCCGCGAAGTGGTTGCCTGCGACAGCTACATCGGCGGCATGCTCGACATGAGCGGCGGCCACATCCACCCGCTGAACCTGGCCCTGGGTGAAGCTGCCGCGGTCGAGTCGCTGGGTGGCATCATCTATGAGCAAACCCCGGCCGTGCGCATCGAACGTGGTGCCAACCCGGTCGTGCATACCCCGCAGGGCAAGGTCCGCGCCAAGTTCATCATCGTTGCCGGCAACGCCTACCTGGGCAACCTGGTACCCGAGCTGGCCGCCAAGTCCATGCCATGCGGCACGCAGGTGATCACCACCGAGCCACTGGGCGAAGAACTGGCACGCACCCTGCTGCCGCAGGACTACTGCGTCGAGGACTGCAACTACCTGCTCGACTACTACCGCCTGACCAGCGACAAGCGCCTGATTTTCGGTGGCGGCGTGGTGTACGGCGCGCGTGACCCGGCCAACATCGAGGCGATCATCCGCCCGAAAATGCTCAAGGCCTTCCCGCAGCTGAAGAACGTGAAGATCGACTACGCCTGGACCGGTAACTTCCTGCTGACCTTGTCGCGCCTGCCACAGGTTGGCCGGATTGGCGACAACATCTACTACTCGCAGGGTTGCTCGGGCCACGGCGTGACCTATACCCACCTGGCGGGCAAGGTGCTGGCCGAGGCCCTGCGCGGCCAGGCAGAGCGTTTCGACGCCTTTGCCGGCCTGCCGCACTACCCGTTCCCGGGTGGCCAGATGCTGCGCGTACCCTTCAGCGCCATCGGTGCCTGGTACTACAGCCTGCGCGATCGCCTGGGCTTCTGATTCAGGCAGGCCTGGCCTCTTCGCCGGCAAACCTGCGCCCACACGGACTGTGCAATAAGCACAAATCCTGTGGGCGCGGGCTTGCCGGCGAAGAAGCCGGCACAGGCAATGCTATTCGTTCAGGCTATTGACCGCCTGCTTCGCCGCAATCTCTTGCCCGGCCTTGGCCAATTCATCCGCAGCATGCAACCACCGCTGGCGATCAACCTGGGCCGGCAGTTGCCGAGGTGGCTGCACCAGCACCGCCCAACTCCCCTGCTTCTCCCATGCCGATGCAAATTCATCGAATGCCATCACCTGCCGCCGGTGCATGCCCGAGCGCAGCAGCACCCGCTGCTTGTAACGGTCATAGCCCATCAACACCGCATAGCGCGGCTCGCTCCACCAGGCCGAACCGTCCTCGTAACGCAGCAGCACCGGGTTGCCCGCTGCCACCTGGGTCAGCAGCGCGTCCAGTTGCTTGTCCAGCGGGTACACCACCCTACCGTAGTCCCGCGCCACACGGGGAATAGCGGTATCCAGCGTTTCGGCGCCCTGAGGCAGGTTGAGCGGCTTGTCCAGCAAGCCCGGCGTAATAGGCGCCCCCTGCTGCGACAGCACTGCCGCCAGCGCCATGGCCCCGCTGTGGTTGGCGTTGCCACGGTAGAACGGCACGCTGCTGATCTCGACTCGCTGCGGCAGGCCCTTGAGGTTGCCGGGCGGTGCGCTGGCGCAGCCGGCCAGGGTGGCAGCCAGCAGGCAGGCAGCCAGTAGCCGCCGGGGGGCAGCCTTGAAGGAATGTTGCTCCATGGACACTCGCTTGTTCCAACGCCAGGCAGGCAGCGCCCGGCTCTGGCCACCGATCATAGGTCCGACAGCGGCGCGGGTATAGTCCGACAGCGCCTTGGAGCGAATCGGCCCTAGAGATAGACCATTGTTCGATGGAACGTCACAGACGAAGGGCTAGACTAAAGCAGTGTCTGGAAGGTAAACGCGGCCCAATCAAGCGCTTGCCGCAAAGATGGAGGCACAGATGAGCCTGACCATGGCAATTCTCATGCTGGTAGGCATGTGGCTGAGCGTCGCAGCCGCCATGCTGTGGGGTGTACTGCGTATCGTGCGGCGTCATGCACACCACCTGCCACCGCAGGCACCCGCCAAGCCACAGCCAGTAAGACGGCCGCGGCGGCATGCCGGGGTGAGCTAACCTCAGGATTTCCCGAAGCCCACTGACTGACAAGCCCGCTGCACAGGTATTCGCGTTGCCAGTGCCACGCGAATACCTATGCAGCGGGCTTGTCCGCAAGAGGGGCGCGAGGCGCCCCTTTTTACATCAACCTTCAGCCGCCTCACGCTTCAGACGCGCTCGGCGGGCCAGGATGTTGAGGACCTCGATAGCCGTCGAGAACGCCATGGCCGCATACACATAGCCCTTGGGTACATGGGCGCCAAAGCCTTCGGCGATCAGCGTCATGCCGATCATGATGAGGAAGCCCAGCGCCAGCATGACCACGGTCGGGTTGTCGTTGATGAAGTTGGCCAGCGGGTCGGCGGCCACCATCATCACGATCACAGCCGTGATAACGGCGATAATCATGATGGGCAGGTGCTCGGTCATGCCCACGGCGGTGATGATGCTGTCGACCGAGAAGACGATGTCCAGCAGCAGGATCTGGAAGATCGCCGCAGCAAAGCCCAGGGTCACCGTGGAGGAGACTTTGGCTTCCTCCTTGGCGCCATGCGGGTCGACGTTTTCGTGAATTTCCTTGGTCGCCTTCCACAGCAAGAACAAACCACCGGCAATCAGAATCACATCCTTCCACGAGAAGGCGTTGCCGAACACTTCGAACACCGGGTCGGTCAACTGGACGATCCAGGCCACGGTGCTGAGCAAGGCCAGCCGCATGACCAAGGCCATGCTGATACCGATACGCCGCGCCTTGGAGCGGTACTCCACCGGCAGTTTGTTGGTCAGGATCGAGATGAAGATCAGGTTGTCGATGCCCAGTACAACTTCCATGGCCACCAGCGTAGCCAGGGCAACCCAGGCGGTAGGGCTAGCGGCGAGTTCCAGCAAATATTCCATTGTTCAAATCCTGCAGCAGCGGTTGGGGTCAGATTTCCTGGGTTTCTTCTTTCTTCTCGGCATCCTTGAGCTTCTGCCCTTCGCCGCCGATGGCTTCGCTCAGCGCCTGCTGGGCAGCCTTGTTGGTGTCGTCGATGGCCTGCTTGGCCGACTGCGCGGCCTGGTCGAGCATCTGCTGGGCGGATTTCTCGGCCTGGTCGCAGCCTGCCAGGGTGAACAGGGCCAAAGCCAGCACCAATGGGGTGCCAATGGATTTGAGTTGCAGCATGGTGTCCTCGCTTGAAATAACCCGGCGGCGCATGGCGCCTGATAGCCGTGCATTCTAGAGACGGCAATAGTTCAGGAAAATTCGTATTTTCATGGCATATACTTCGGTTTTTACGAATCGGGACGACCGACGGTGCTTAACTATCGCCAGCTGCATTACTTCTGGGCCGTGGCCAAGACGGGCAGCATCACCCGCGCCAGCCAACAGCTGAACCTCACACCACAAACCATTAGCGGGCAGATCACCCTGTTCGAGCAAACCTACGGCCTGGAACTGTTCCAGCGCGCCGGCCGGCAGCTGGAACTGACAGAAACCGGCCGCCAGGCCCTGGTGTATGCAGAGCAGATGTTTCAGATCGGCAGCGAGCTCGAAGCCATGCTGCGTGCCGGCCCTCAGGAGCAGATCCTGTTTCGTGTGGGGGTGGCTGACGTAGTGCCCAAATCCATTGTCTACCGCCTGCTGGCACCGACCATGGACCTGGAAGAGGTGCTGCGCATCAACTGCCGCGAAGACAAACTTGAGCGGTTACTGGCAGACCTGGCTATTCAGCGCCTGGACCTGGTGATTTCCGACAGCCCCATGCCTAACCACCTGGACATCAAGTGCTACAGCCAAAAGCTGGGCGAGTGCGGGCTGAGCTTCTTCGCCACCCCGGCGCTGGCACAACGGCTTGAAGGGCCTTTTCCAGCTTGCCTGCAGGATGCTCCGCTGCTGGTTCCCGGCCAGGAGACCGTGGTGCGCAGCCGCTTGCTGCGATGGCTGGGCGAGCAGCAGGTGCAGCCACGGATCGTGGGGGAGTTCGATGACAGTGCCTTGATGCAAGCGTTCGGGCAGTCGGGCAGCGGCATTTTCGTTGCGCCCAGCGTAATCGCCGAGGAGGTGTGCCGTCAGTATGGCGTGCAACTGATCGGGCAGACCGAGGCCGTGCACGAGTCGTTCTATGCCATTTCGGTGGAGCGCAAGGTCAAGCACCCAGGGATCGTGGCGATTACCGAGGGGGCGCGGCGGGAGTTGTTTCACTGGTAGCCATCCAAGCCTGATTGACTAGCAACAAGGCGCGCCGTGCCCACCAGGTGCTCTATGGTAAAGTCCGCCCTTTCCAGATTCCGAGATACCGCTGCACATGACCCCTCTCCTCCGCTTCCTCAACCGCACCAGCCTGGTGACTCAGATCGTCATCGGCCTGCTCGCCGGCATCGCCCTCGCCCTGCTGGCACCTGCCATCGCCCGCGACCTGGCCTTTCTTGGCAAGGTGTTTGTCAGCGCCCTGAAGGCGGTTGCGCCCGTGCTGGTGTTCATCCTGGTCATGGCTTCGGTCGCCAACCATCGTCACGGCCAGGAAACCCACATTCGCCCGATCCTCTGGCTGTACCTGCTGGGCACCTTTGCCGCAGCAGTGGTGGCCGTGGTTGCCAGCATGCTGTTCCCGTCGTACCTGGTACTAAGCACCAGCGAAGCCACGCTGAGCGCGCCAGGCGGCATCACCGAGGTGCTGCAGAACCTGCTGCTGAGTGCGGTAGACAACCCGGTCAATGCCCTGCTCAATGCCAACTTCATCGGCGTGCTGACGTGGGCCATCGGTTTGGGCGTGGCCCTGCGCCACGCCGGCGAAACCACCCGTACCGTGGTCGAAGACCTGTCCACGGGTGTAACCCTGATCGTGCGCGTGGTCATCCGCTTCGCCCCGCTGGGCATCTTTGGCCTGGTCAGTTCCACCCTGGCCCAGTCGGGCCTGGACGCGCTGCTCGGCTACCTGCACCTGTTGGCGGTACTGATCGGCTGCATGCTGTTCGTGGCGTTGGTGATGAACCCGCTGATCGTGTTCTGGAAGATTCGCCGCAACCCCTACCCGCTGACGCTGCTGTGCCTGCGTGAAAGCGGTATTACCGCGTTCTTCACCCGCAGCTCGGCCGCCAACATCCCGGTGAACCTGGCGTTGTCGGAACGCCTTGGCTTGCATGAAGACACCTACTCGGTGTCGATCCCGCTGGGCGCGACCATCAACATGGCCGGTGCGGCGATCACCATTACCGTGCTGACCCTGGCCGCCGTGCATACCCTGGGTATCCAGGTGGACCTGCCGACTGCCGTGCTGCTCAGCGTGGTGGCGGCAGTGTGCGCCTGCGGCGCCTCGGGCGTGGCTGGGGGTTCGCTGCTGCTGATTCCGCTGGCGTGCAGCCTGTTTGGCATCCCTAGCGAAATTGCCATGCAGGTAGTGGCGGTGGGCTTCATCATCGGCGTGTTGCAGGATTCTGCCGAAACGGCGCTGAATTCTTCAACCGATGTGCTGTTCACCGCGGCGGCGTGTCAGGCCGAAGAGCAGCGTAACGGCTAAGCGGGCCGGGGCCGCTTTGCGGCCCCAATTGCCTTACGCGATCGCATTACCTACCCTAGTGGCCTTTCCCCAGCCACGAGACAGGGCCATGTCAGAACACGAAACCGCAGGTGAAGGCCGCTTCAACAGCATCGAGGTCCGCGTTCTCGGCTCGCTGATCGAAAAGCAGGCCACCAGCCCGGAAAGCTACCCGCTGACCCTCAATGCCCTGGTTCTGGCCTGCAACCAGAAGACCAGCCGCGAGCCGGTGATGAACCTCACCCAAGGCCAGGTCGGCCAGGCCCTGCGCGTCCTCGAAGGTCAGGGCATGACCCGCCTGCAGATGGGCAGCCGTGCCGACCGCTGGGAACATCGGGTAGACAAGGCACTGGAGCTGGTGCCAGCGCAGTTGGTGCTGATGGGCCTGATGTTCCTGCGGGGCCCGCAAACCCTCAACGAACTGCTGACCCGTAGCAACCGCCTGCACGACTTCGACGACACCGAGCAGATCCAGCATCAGCTGGAGCGCCTGATCTCGCGGGGCCTGGCCTTGCACCTGCCACGCCAGACCGGCCAGCGTGAAGACCGCTACACCCATGCCTTGGGCGATCCGGCGGAAATCGAGGCGATTCTCGCTGCACGGCAGCAGGAAGGCGGCGCGCGCACCAGTGGCGGCAGTGTGTCCGAAGAACGCATCGAGGCCCTCGAAGCCCGCATTGCGGCGCTGGAAGCACGCCTGGCCGAGCTGGAAGGCTGAGCCGTCACGGCTCGGGGTCGGGGAAATTGCGGCAGCTCTTGCGCTCGGCCAGCTCCCGGTCAGTGGGGCGCTGGTCGACGAACACAGCGCGACCGTCGGCGTAGATTTCCAGGTAGCCCCAGTGCAGGTCCTGCTCTTGCTGCCCGGGCTTTGGGGGGACTAGCCACCAGGGTTCGCGGCTGATCAGGGTCATCGGTTTGATTCCTGAGGGGTCTGCAGTAAGCATAGACACCTTCAGGTCCTGCTTTGCTTGCACCGGCCCTTTCGCGGGTGAACCCGCTCCTACAGCGGCCTGTGTCCAACCCTCGATGTGTATCCGCCACCAATCTGCGTAGGAGCGGGTTTACCCGCGAATACGGTGGCGGCGGCGACGGTGAACGGCAGGTGGAGATTGGCCAGCAGGCCCGGCCTCTTCGCGGGTAAACCCGCTCCTACGACGGCCTGTGTCCAGCCCTCGATGTGTGTCTACCTCCGATCTGTGTAGGAGCGGGTTTACCCGCGAATACGGTAGCGGCAGCAACGGTGAAAGGCGGGTGGAGATTGGCCAGCAGGCCCGGCCACCGACATGTGTCCACCACCGATCCGATGTAGGAGCGGGTTTACCCGCGAATACGGTAGCGACAGCATCGGTGAAAGGCGGGTGGAGATTGGCCAGCAGACCCGACCACCGACAT
>NZ_JBJJLR010000039.1:0-55309 GCF_046230975.1 Pseudomonas sp. KCJK9058 | reverse complement strand
CGTCACCTCCCTCCGCAAGCCCTGCGCTCGGCCTCCTGAAGTCGCAATCTGCGTCGACTGAACTATCGCGCGCTTAGAAGCAGAAGCAGAAGCAGAAGCAGAACAACAGCACGAACGCTGGGCATCGTGGCCAGCCTGGGGCGAACCCTGCGCGCGCAGTGCGGTCTGCATAGGCTAAGCGTAGCTTCATACCTTCGCAGGTGGGTTTGCCTACGCGCTTGTGTCATCATGCTCCGACCGCCGGTGAGTCCTCCTAATAAGCCTTTCTATGAACAAACCATACGCATTGCTGCTTGCCTTCGCCCTGCTCCAGGGCTGCCAGAGCCTGGCCCCGCAAAAGGCCGAGCCTCCCGTCGCCGAAGCTGGCAAGGCAGAGGCGGAAAAGCCCGTGGTGTATGGTTCGTTCAAGCAGGACACACTCTATAGCCTGTTGGTGGCAGAGCTGGCCGGCCAGCGCAATCGTTTCGACATCGCCCTGGCCAACTACACCGATCAGGCGGCAAAAACCCAGGACCCAGCAGTTTCCGAGCGCGCCTACCGCATTGCCGAGTACCTCGGCGCCGACGAGCCGTCACTGGAGAATGCACTGGTCTGGGCGCGCAACGACCCGCAGAACCTCGACGCCCAGCGCGCCGCCGCCATCCAGCTGGCCCGCGCCGGCCGCTATGACGAGTCCATGGCCTACATGGAAAAGGTACTGCAGGGCCAGGGCGACACCCACTTCGACTTCCTCGCCCTGTCCGCAGCCGAAACCGACCAGAGCACCCGCGACGGCCTGCTGCAAAGTTTCGAACGCCTGCTGGTGAAATACCCCGACAACGGCCAGCTGATATTCGGCAAGGCCCTGCTGCTGAACCAGGACGGCAAGACCGAAGAAGCCCTGGAACTGCTTGAGTCGCACCCGGCACAAAACGGCGAAGTCGCCCCGATCCTGCTGCGCGCCCGTCTGCTGCAGGCCCTGGACCGTGGTCCAGAGGCCCTGCCACTGCTGCGCGGGGCGATTCGCGACAACCCGGACGACAAACGCCTGCGCCTCACCTACGCTCGCACCCTGGTCGAACAGGACCGTATCGCCGATGCCAAAGGCGAGTTCATCAGCCTGGTCCAGCAATACCCCGATGATGACGAATTGCGCTACTCGCTGGCGCTGGTGTGCCTGGAGAACAAAGACTGGGATGAAGCCGAAGGCTACTTGCAGGAGCTGATCGAGCGCGACAGCTACGTTGACGCCGCGCACCTGAACCTGGGCCGCATCCACGAGGAGCGCCACGACCCTGCTGGCGCTCTGGATGAATACGCCCTGGTCGGCCCAGGCCCAGACTACCTGCCGGCACAGCTGCGCCAGGCTGACATCCTGATCGCCAACGGTCGCGGCAGCGATGCCTCGCGCCTGCTCGCCGAAGCGCGCGAAGCCCAGCCAGACTACGCCATCCAGCTATTCCTGATCGAATCGGAAAGCTACAGCAACAACAACAAGGACGCCCAGGCCAATCAGGTGCTGCAGCAAGCCATCCAGCGCTACCCGGACGACCTCAACCTGCTTTACACCCGCGCCATGCTGGCCGAGAAGCGCAACGATTTGACGCAGATGGAAAAAGACCTGCGCGCCATCATCGCCCGCGAGCCAGAAAACGCCATGGCCCTGAACGCCCTGGGCTACACCCTGGCCGACCGCACCACCCGCTATGCCGAAGCCAAGGCACTGATCGACAAGGCCCACCAATTGACCCCCGATGACCCGGCAGTGCTCGACAGCCTGGGTTGGGTCAACTATCGCCTGGGCAACCTCGACGTCGCTGAAACCTACCTGCGCCAGGCCTTTGCCAACTTCCCCGACCACGAAGTGGCCGCCCACCTGGGCGAAGTACTGTGGGCCAACGGCAAGCGCCGCGAAGCTCGCCATGTATGGGCCAAGGGCTTCGAGGCCCAGGCCGACAGCCCTATCCTGCGCAAGACCCTTTTGCGCCTGACCGGATCCGAGACTCTTTAACGCCATGTTCCTGCGCCATTGCATCACCTTTATCATGATCGCCCTGCTGGCCGGCTGTGCCGGCTTCGGTAGCCGCGAGGCCCTGCAGGGCCACGGCGACCCGCAGCAGTGGCGCGCCCACAAAGCGCAGCTGAGCAGCCTCGATGGCTGGCAGATCAACGGCAAGGTCGGTATCCGTGCCCCGCGCGATTCCGGCAGCGGCACGCTGTTCTGGCTGCAACGTCAGGACTATTACGACATTCGCCTGGCCGGCCCGCTGGGCCGTGGCGCCGCACGCCTTACCGGCCGCCCGGGTGGCGTGGTGCTGGAAGTGGCCAACCAGGGCCGCTACGAAGCCACCAGCCCAGAAGCGCTGCTGGAAGAGCAACTGGGCTGGCAACTGCCGGTTTCGCACCTGGTCTGGTGGGTGCGCGGCCTGCCCGCCCCCGACAGCAAGAGCAAGCTGACCCTGGATGGCGACAGCCGCCTGGCCAGCCTCGACCAGGATGGCTGGCAGGTGCAGTACCTGAGCTACACCGAACAGAACGGCTACTGGTTGCCCGAGCGCCTGAAACTGCACGGCAAGGACCTGGACGTGACCCTGGTGGTCAAGGACTGGCAGCCGCGCCAGCTGGGGCATTGATCGCATGCAAAAGCTCACCCTGCCCGCCCCGGCCAAGCTCAACCTGTGGCTGCACATCATCGGCCGCCGCGCAGACGGTTACCACGAACTGGAAACGGTGTTTCAGTTTCTAGACCATGGCGACGAACTGAGTTTTGCCCTGCGTGACGATGGCGTGATCCGCTTGCACACCGAGATCGAGGCCGTCCCCCACGACAGCAACCTGATCGTACGGGCCGCGCGCATGTTGCAAGCACAATCGGGCACCACGCTTGGCGCCGACATCTGGCTGACCAAGGTACTGCCCATGGGCGGAGGTATCGGCGGTGGCAGCTCGGACGCCGCGACCACCCTGCTCGCCCTGGCCCACCTGTGGCAACTGGACTGGGACGAAGACCGCCTGGCCGCACTGGGGCTTAGCCTGGGCGCCGATGTGCCGGTGTTCGTACGCGGCCACGCAGCATTCGCGCAAGGCGTAGGCGAACAACTGACCCCGGTCGACCCGATCGAACCCTGGTATGTCGTGCTGGTGCCGCAAGTGTCTGTCAGCACAGTAGAAATTTTTTCACATCCACAGTTGACACGTGATTCTCTCCCCCTTAAGATGCGCCCCGTTCCCGAGGGAAACAGTCGAAATGACTGCCAACCGGTGGTAGAGCAGAATTACCCAGAAGTTCGCAATGCGTTGAATTCACTGGGAAAATTCACTGAGGCTCGACTAACCGGCACTGGAAGTTGTGTGTTTGGGGCCTTCCCAAGCAAAGCCGAAGCTGATAAAGTTCTGGCCCTTCTTTCAGCGACCCAAACAGGGTTTGTGGCGAAAGGAAGCAATATTTCGATGTTGCATCGCAAGCTGCAAAGTCTGGTCAAGAAGTCGAGCGCATGAGCGTTCGCAGCAACAGATACAGGGGCGTCGCCAAGCGGTAAGGCAGCAGGTTTTGATCCTGCCATGCGTTGGTTCGAATCCAGCCGCCCCTGCCATTTTCCTTATACTCATCCAGGTATACCCTCAGCCTTCAGGTACTGCGCGTGTCCAAGATGATGGTCTTTACGGGGAACGCTAACCCCGATCTGGCTCGGCGTGTCGTACGTCAGCTGCATATCCCTCTCGGTGACGTCTCTGTCGGTAAATTCTCCGACGGCGAGATCAGTACTGAGATCAATGAAAATGTTCGCGGTAAAGACGTTTTCATTATTCAGCCGACCTGCGCCCCGACCAACGATAACCTGATGGAACTGGTAGTGATGGCCGACGCCTTCCGCCGCTCCTCAGCATCCCGAATCACCGCCGTGATTCCCTACTTCGGATATGCCCGCCAGGACCGCCGTCCGCGTTCGGCACGTGTAGCCATCAGCGCCAAAGTTGTTGCTGACATGCTCACTGTCGTAGGTATCGACCGTGTACTCACCGTCGACCTGCACGCTGACCAGATCCAAGGCTTCTTCGATATCCCCGTCGACAACATCTACGGCTCGCCCGTACTGGTTGACGACATCGAAGACCAGCGTTTCGAGAACCTGATGATCGTCTCCCCGGACATCGGTGGTGTCGTGCGCGCACGCGCTGTCGCCAAGTCCCTGGGCGTCGATCTGGGTATCATCGACAAACGCCGCGAAAAGGCTAACCACTCCGAGGTTATGCACATCATCGGCGACGTCGAAGGGCGCACCTGCATCCTGGTAGACGACATGGTCGACACCGCCGGCACCCTGTGCCACGCGGCCAAAGCCCTGAAAGAGCACGGCGCTGCCAAGGTTTACGCCTATTGCACGCACCCTGTCCTGTCGGGCCGCGCCATCGAGAACATCGAGAAGTCGGTACTGGACGAGCTGGTGGTGACCAACACCGTTCCGCTGTCCGCCGCTGCTCAAGCCTGTGATCGTATCCGCCAGCTGGATATCGCACCGGTTGTCGCTGAAGCGGTACGCCGCATCAGCAACGAAGAATCGATCAGCGCGATGTTCCGCTAAGCGGGACACGTGTTGATGTGAAGCGCCCCGCCCCAACCTGTGTTGGGGCGGGGCTTTTTTGCCATCCCCGTTGGCGCTGGTCGCAAACGCCCTCGGGGGGCTATTTTGGAGAAACAAAATGACTGATTTTATTCTGAACGCCCAAGCGCGTACTGACCTGGGGAAAGGTGCGAGCCGCCGCCTGCGTCACTCGCTGAGCATCCCAGCCGTTGTCTACGGTGGTGATAAAGAAGCTCAATCCCTGACCATCCTGGCCAAGGAAATCACCAAGCTGTTCGAAAACGAAGCTGCCTTCAGCCACGTTATCGAACTGAACGTTGACGGTGTTAAGCAGAACGTCATCATCAAGGCCATGCAGCGCCACCCAGCCAAGCAGTTCATCATGCACGCTGACTTCGTTCGCGTCGTTGCTGGCCAGAAGCTGACCGCCAAGGTTCCGGTTCACTTCATCAACGAAGAAGCCCCGGTCAAGAAAGGCGGCGAGATCTCCCACGTTGAGTCCGAGATCGAAGTTTCCTGCGAAGCCAAAGACCTGCCTGAGTTCATCGAAGTTGACCTGGGCAACGCCGAAATCGGCACCATCATCCACCTGTCGGACCTGAAAGCTCCGAAAGGCGTAGAGTTCGTCGCTCTGGCCCACGGTGATGACAAAGCTGTTGCCAACGTTCACGCTCCACGCGTTGCTCCAGAAGCAGAAGGCGCTGCCGAGTAATCCACTCGCACGCCGGCGTTGATCGGGTTACAGTGCCGCGCGCACTGTAACCCACCAACTCCAAGGAAGAGCCCCTGACGTGACCGCCATCCAGTTGATCGTTGGCCTGGGTAACCCCGGCCCCGAATACGAACAGACCCGGCATAACGCAGGGGCTCTTTTCGTTGAACGCCTTGCCAGCGCCCAGCGTGTTTCGCTGACCGCTGACAAAAAGTATTTCGGCCTGACGGCTAAATTCAGCCATCAGGGCAACGACGTTCGTTTGTTGATCCCCACCACCTACATGAACCGCAGCGGCCAGTCCGTAGCGGCCTTGGCCAATTTCTTCCGCATCAAGCCGGAAGCGATACTGGTGGCACACGACGAACTCGATCTGCCCCCCGGCGTTGCCAAGCTCAAGCGCGGCGGCGGCCATGGTGGGCACAACGGCCTGCGCGACATCATCGCGCAGCTCGGTAACCAGAACGACTTCCACCGCCTGCGGCTTGGCATCGGCCACCCGGGTGACGCCAAACTGGTATCCAACTTCGTCCTGGGCCGCGCGCCGCGCGCCGAGCAGGAGAAGCTCGACGCCAGCATCGATTTTGCCCTCGGCGTGCTGCCGGACGTGCTTGCCGGCGATTTCGCCAAGGCGATGCGCGAGCTGCACAGCCAGAAGGCCTGATTTCCTTTAGAGAGGGGAATACCCATGGGTTTCAATTGCGGCATCGTCGGCCTGCCCAACGTCGGCAAGTCCACCCTGTTCAACGCCCTGACCAAGTCTGGCATCGCGGCGGAGAATTTCCCTTTCTGCACCATCGAGCCGAACAGCGGCATCGTGCCTATGCCCGACGCTCGCCTGGCTGCGCTGGCTGAAATCGTCAAGCCAAACCGCATCCTGCCGACCACCATGGAATTCGTCGACATCGCCGGCCTGGTTGCCGGTGCCTCGAAAGGCGAAGGCCTGGGCAACAAGTTCCTCGCCAACATCCGCGAGACCGACGCCATTGCCCACGTGGTGCGCTGCTTCGAAGACGAGAACGTGATCCACGTTTCCAACAGCGTCGACCCCAAGCGTGACATCGAGATCATCGACCTCGAACTGATCTTCGCCGACCTCGACAGCTGCGAAAAGCAACTGCAGAAGGTAGCCCGCAACGCCAAGGGCGGCGACAAGGATGCCTTGGCGCAAAAGGCCATTCTGGAAAAGCTGATCCCGCACTTTACCGAAGGCAAGCCTGCGCGCAGCCTGATGAAGCACATGGCTGACGACGAAAAGGCCGTCATCCGTGGCTTCCACTTGCTGACCAGCAAACCGGTGATGTACATCGCCAACGTGGCCGAAGACGGCTTCGACAACAACCCGCACCTGGACGTGGTCAAGGCCATTGCCGAGGAAGAAGGCGCGGTCGTGGTGCCGGTGTGCAACAAGATCGAAGCGGAAATCGCCGAGCTGGAAGACGGTGAAGAGAAGGACATGTTCCTCGAGGCCCTGGGCCTGGAAGAGCCTGGCCTGAACCGCGTGATCCGCGCCGGTTACGAGCTGCTGAACCTGCAGACCTACTTCACTGCCGGCGTGCAGGAAGTACGCGCCTGGACCGTTCGCGTCGGAGCCACTGCCCCGCAGGCAGCCGGCGTTATCCACACCGACTTCGAAAAAGGCTTCATCCGCGCTGAAGTGGTGGCCTATGACGACTTCATCCAGTTCAAGGGTGAAGCCGGTGCCAAGGAAGCCGGTAAGTGGCGTCTGGAAGGCAAGGATTACATCGTCAAAGACGGCGACGTGATGCACTTCCGCTTCAACGTCTAAGCGGTAACCTGCAGCACACACAAACCCCTTGAGGCTTGCGCTTCAAGGGGTTTTGTTTTGCCCGGACATGCGCCCTGTGCAGGGGCGGCCTTGTGTCGCAACGGGCCACAAAGCGGGCCCCGCCCCCAGCATCTAAGCTGAGGTTCAGCGCCCTTCTCGCCCAGAGCCGACACCATGCCCCACCCCACTCGTTTCGACTGGCAACGCTGGTTACCCGGCCTGGTCACCCTGCTCCACTACAAGGCAGCCTGGCTACCCAAGGACATCGCCGCCGGCCTGGTACTCACCACCATGCTGGTGCCTGTGGGCATCGCCTACGCCGAGGCTTCCGGCGTCCCCGGCATCTATGGCCTGTACGCCACCATCATCCCTCTGCTGGCCTATGCCCTGTTCGGTCCCAGCCGTATCCTGGTGCTGGGCCCGGACTCGGCGCTGGCCGCGCCTATCCTGGCGGTGGTGGTGCAATACGCGGCCAGCGACCCGCAGCGGGCGATCGCCATCGCCAGCATGATGGCCTTGGTCGCAGGGGCGTTCTGTGTGATTGCCGGGCTGCTGCGCCTGGGCTTTATCACCGAGTTGCTGTCCAAGCCCATCCGCTATGGGTACATGAACGGCATCGCCTTGACCGTATTGATCAGCCAGTTGCCCAAGCTGTTCGGCATCAAAGTCGACAGCGAAGGGCCCTTGCGTGACCTTTGGTCCTTGGGCCAGGCGCTATACGCCGGCCAAGGGCACTGGCCAAGCTTTGTCGTGGGTGCCGGTAGCCTGGCGCTGATTCTGCTGCTCAAACCGTTCAAGCGCCTGCCGGGCATCCTGATCGCCGTGGTACTGGCGACGCTGGCAGTGAGCGTGTTCAACCTCGATCAGATGGGCGTCAAGGTACTCGGGCAATTGCCCCAAGGCCTGCCCGGCTTCGTCTTCCCCTGGGTCAGCGACATTGACCTGGTCGAGGTGCTACTGGGCGGGATCGCAGTGGCGCTGGTGTCGTTCGCCGACACCAGTGTGCTGTCACGCTCCTATGCCGCGCGCCTCAAGATGCGGGTGAACCCCAACCAGGAAATGTTCGGCCTGGGCGTGGCCAACCTGGCCTCGGGGCTGTTCCAGGGCATCCCGATCAGCAGCAGTTCATCGCGCACCCCAGTGGCCGAAGCTGCCGGCTCGCAGACCCAGCTCACCGGCATCATCGGCGCCCTGGCGGTAACCCTGTTGCTGCTGGTAGCGCCCAATCTGATGCAGCACCTGCCCAACAGCGCTTTGGCTGCGGTGGTGATTGCCGCTGCACTGGGGCTGTTCGAGTTTGCCGACCTCAAGCGTATCTTCCGCATGCAGCAGTGGGAGTTCTGGCTGTCGTTCACCTGCTTTGTCGGCGTGGCAGTGTTCGGCGCCATTCCCGGTATCTGCATTGCCGTGGTGGTGTCGGTGATCGAGTTCCTGTGGGACGGCTGGCGGCCGCACCACGCGGTGCTTGGCCGGGCGGATGGGCTGCGCGGTTACCATGACATGCAGCGTTATCCACAGGCCCGGCGTATTCCAGGGCTGGTGCTGCTGCGCTGGGACGCGCCGTTGTTCTTTGCCAACGCCGAGCAGTTCCAGAACACAGTGATGGCGGCGGTAGACGCGTCGCCAACGCCGGTACAGCGGGTGGTAATTGCCGCTGAGCCTGTGACCAGTATCGATATCACTTCGGCGGACATGCTGGCCGAGCTGGACCGGGCATTGGAGGCGCGGGGGGTGGAGTTGCAGTTCGCCGAAATGAAGGACCCGGTGAAGGACAAGATGCGGCAGTTCGAGTTGTTCGAGCATATGGGGGAGAAGGCCTTTCATCCAACGGTGGGCGCAGCGGTGGATGCCTATCTGGAAGAGAGTGGGGTTGATTGGCAGCCCTGAATGGCCTGGGGGAGCGGGCTTAACTGCGAAGAAGCCCGCGCCGCCTCCGAAGCCGGTCAATCCAGATCAACATGGCGCTGGCATACACCGACACCGCCAGAAACAGCGCCATACGCACCGCAAATGCCTTGTACACATCCTGCCCACCTGCACTGTCCTGCACCGACTGCCCCAGCAAGATCAACAGGGTCGTCAGGCAACTGACCCAGTACGCCGGGCTCTGCCGGCTCGGCACCGCCTGGTACAGGCGCCGAGCCTGCCAGAGGGCGAACAGCAGTACCCACAAAAAGAACATCCACAGGTGAACGAACAGGCTCAGCGCTACCCACAGCGCTATCGCCAACACCCCGGCAAGCAAGGTTGAACCGATCAGCTCCCGGCTGGCGTGCCGCGCGCGGGTTTCACCGGCTTGTTGCCCCACGCTCACGGCCTTCATGATCAACGGCATGTACTGGTCAGGGGCGATCAATGCCAGCAGAAAAGCCGGCATCACGATCAACGTGGCACGCAGCGCCACCCAGCTGACATGCTCGCTGCCCAGCAGCGGCGGCACCGGCGGTGCTGGCGCATTGGCAGGTTCGGGGAACAACCTGTGCGCCACTGACGTGCCCAGCACTGCCAGCAGCATGCCTTTGGCCAGCGCTTCGACCACCGACAATGCCAGGGTGAAGTCACTGGTGCCGGCAGCGGCGATCATGGTCAGGCCGACCACCAGCAGGTTGGCCAGCAGGCCGTTGCCGCCCTTCAGTGCATAGCGCAAGGTCAGGAAAACACCCACCCCGACCAGTAACACCCCGGCCAACGGAGCATGGCGCAACAGCGGAATCAGCAGCAACCCGCTGCCGCAAGCGAGCAGCACCAGTAACGCCAGGGCCGGTGCCGCACGCAGCGGCAATGGCTGACTGCGCATGGCCAGTAACAGCACCGCAAACACCGGCGCCAGGATCGGCACCGGCAAGCCGATACCAAAACTCACCGCCAGGCACAACGCCACACCCCAGGCCAGGCGCAGCGCCCGCAAGCGGCGCCATTCAATAGGCATACGACAGCCAGCTCATCAGCCACATGAACAACCGGCCCAGCAGGTTCAGTGGGTTGCCTTCGCTGGGCAGGGCCATGACCTCGGCCTGACCACCGACCCGCAGCACGGTCTTGTCCTGAAGCTGGTCGCGCTCCAGCTGGACAATCACCGGAAAGCGCTGCGCCGAACGCAGCCACTCGCGGCTATTCTGCACGGTCGGCAGCGTACCCGGCGGCGTGCTCTGGCCCACGCTCACGCCATAGCCAATGCTGCGGATACGCCCTTTCAACACGGTGCCCGGTAGCGCATCGAGCACCACCAGCACCGGGGTTTCAGGGCGCAAACGACCGAGGTTGTTCTCGGTCATGTCGGCACTTATCCACACATCATGGATACTGATCAGGGTCATCATCGGGCTGCCCGCCCCGACATAGTGGCCAACGTCTGTGCGCAGGTCGGTGATCAACCCGTTCGCGTCGGCACGCACCACGGTACGGGCAAGGTCCAGGCGGGCCTTTTCCACATTGGCCGCAGCACTACGCAGCTGGGCGTTGTCTTCCTGTGCCCCGCCCTGCTGCTCACGGGCGCGCTCTACCTCTGCGCGGGCTGCCGCCACTTGGCTGATGGCCTGGTCGCGGGTGGCCTGGGCGCCTTCCAGGCGGCGCACCGACACCGTACCGGGGTCCTCGTCAATCAGCCGTTTGAGGCGCTCGGCGTCCTGCCGCGCCTTACGTTCGTTGGCCTGGGCGGCCACCAGCGCTGCCTGCGCCGAATCGATGCCGGCGGTACTGGCGCCGATCTGCCGGCGCACGGTATCGAGGTCGGCTTCGGCACGGGCCAAGGCAATGCGGTACTGCTCCTGATCGAGTTCGAACAGCACATCGCCCTGGCGCACCTCCTGGTTGTTGCCTACGGCCACACGCTTGATCTGCCCGGCCACTTCGGCGGCCACCGGGACCACGTAAGCCTGCAGGCGAGCTTGCTGGGTGTACGGCGTATAGCGGTCAGCCAGCAAGTACCAGAGCAGGCTGACGGCAATCAGCAGCAGCACCCAGCGCATGCCGCGATCCGGGGCTGACGGGGGCGGCGTGGGCGTGGCGTCGCTCATTCGATTTCACCTTGTGCATGCGCGGTGGGGGCTGGCTCGTCGAGCAATTCGCCCCAGTCGGTGCGTTGCTGCATTTGCTGGCGGGTCGCCGGGTCGATCGGCGCGCGGCTGGCGTCCCAACCACCACCCAGGGCCTTGTACAACGTCACCAGGCTGCTGACCGCGTTGCCACGGCTGACCAGGTAACCGTCCTGTTGCTGCAACAGCAGTTGCTGAGCATCGAGCACCCGTTGAAAATCAGCGAAGCCTTCGCGGTATTGCGAGCTGGCCAGATTCAGCGAGCGCTGCGCAGCCTGAGAGGCCTGGTCGCGAATGGTTGCACTCTGCAGCGAGCGCACCAGCCCGCTGGCAGCATCGTCGGCCTCACGGGCGGCTTCGCGCACGCCCTGGTGGTACAACTCGATCAGTTGCTGCAAGCGGGCATCTTCCACGCGTACGGTGTTCTTGCGCCGGCCATAGTCGAACGGGTTCCAGATCAGGCTTGGGCCAGCCGCCAGGTCGAAGGTGTCGGGCAGATGATTGGCCGATAAAAAGGTCCAGCCGATACTGCCAAGCAAGCTCAGCTGTGGATAAAGATCGGCCTCGGCCACCCCGACCAGCGCCGACTGCGCCGCCACTGCCTGCTCGGCGGCACGGATGTCCGGGCGGCGCTGCAGCAGGCTGGCCGGTACATCCTGCAACACTGCCCGGTCTGGCAAGGGCAGTTGGCCATGGCCGGCCGCCAGCTGCGGCAGCGGCCCAGGCGGGCGGCCGAGCAGCGAACACAGCACATTGCGCAGGGCATTGAGCTGGTTCTCGAACTCGGGAATGGTGGCCTGGGTCGCCAGGTATTGAGTACGCGCCTGCTGCCAGTCGAGTTCGTCATTTTCACCGTGGCGGAACAACCGCTCGGTGATCTCCAGGCTACGCGCCTGGCGCTTGGCGTTCTCTTGTGCAATAGCCAGCCGCGCTTCGGCAGTGCGCAGGGCAAAGTAGGTGTCGGCCACCTGCGCACGTAGCAGCAGCATGGCATCGGCGTAGTTGGCCTGGGAGGCGAAATAGACGGCATCGGCGCTTTCGATGGCGCGACTGAAGCGGCCCCAGAAGTCAATTTCCCAGCCGATGTCGAAGCCCACGCTGGATTGCCAGAACACCGAATCACGGGCGGAGGGCGTACCGGACTGGTGCTGCTTCAGGTACAGGCTCTGCGCACTCAGTTGCTGCAGCTGTGGATAACGCCCGGTTTGCACGATGGCCAACTGGGCACGGGCTTCAGCGATACGCAGGCCAGCCACGCGCAGGTTGGTGTTGTTGGCATCGGCCTCAGCTATCAGCGTATTCAGCGTCGGGTCGGCAAACACCGCCCACCACTGGCGCAGGTCGGGCGCCGCCGCGCTGCGCTCGGCCTGCTCCAGCATTGGCGTGCTCCAGCCGCCCAACCACGGCGTTTGGGGCTTTTCATAATCCGGGCCGACTTGGGTGCAACCGGCCAGCACGATCAGCAGCCCCAGGCCACAGCAGCGGTTGGGCATGGCTCAGGCGGCAGGTGGCGCCGGTTGCTCCGGCACCTGCAGCGCAACCCATTGCCAGAACAATACGTAGGCCACGCCAAGGATTACCGGGCCGATGAACAAGCCGATGATGCCTTTGACCACCATCCCGCCCAATGCGCCGATCAGTACCACCGGCATTGGTACATCGACCCCGCGTCCCATCAGCAGCGGCTTGAGCACGTTGTCGGCAAGGCCGGCGACAAAGGTGTAGACGGCAAAAATGATGGTCGCCACCGTGAAGCCTTCGGCGTTGAACACATAAATGATCACCGGCAAGGTCACCAGCGTCGCCGGGGCCTGTGCAATGCCCAGCATGAGGATGACGATGGCCAGCATCCCGGCACCGGGAACCCCTTTGACGATAAAACCAACACCGATCAGCAGCATCTGGATGAAGGCAATGCCAATCACCCCTTGTGCCACCGCGCGAATGGTAGCCGTACACAGCGTGGCCAGGGGTTTACCGCGCTCTGCGCCTGAAACCCGCATGGCGATGCGCTGGGCAGCGATTTCACCGCGTTCACCGAAGGCCATGATGACCCCGGAAATGATGATTGCGCCGATGAACAGAAGGAAAGCCCCACCGGCGCTGGCCGCAGCGCCCAGCACCGTTAGCCCGGCCCCCTTGATCTGGGGCATCCACTGATTCAGCACACTGGCCATGTTTTCGGAGGCCGCCAACCACAGCGCATGCACCTTCGGCCCGATCAGTGGCCAGGTCGCCACGGAATCAGGCGGGACCGGCACGCTCCAGGCGCCGCTCTTGAGCAGCGTCACCAGGCTGTTTACCGATTCGCCAATGGACATCATCACCAGGTAGATAGGTACCAGCAGCAGCACCAGAACCAGTAGCACCACCAGCGTCGCCACATAGCCTTGCTTGAGCCCGGTGCGGCGCTGGATACGGCAATGCAACGGGTACAACGTAACCGCCAGGATCACCGCCCACATCATCAACTCCAGGAACGGCTGAAACACCTGGAAAGCGAAGATCACCAAGGCTGCTACCAGACCGGCCTTGATGAGCACATCGAGCAAGCCCCGCGAAAGGGCGCTGTCCAGCTTGAAACTCGACTGCATGATTCACCTCCCGATACCCAATGCGCCAGCAAGGCGCAATTCACTGGCCCGTTTCAGGGGATGCCTGTACAGGGCTGTCATCGCGCAGCTGCCGCGCCAGGGCCATCATGACCAAGGGCACCACCGCCATCGACAAGGTGATGGCCAGCACCAGCAGGTCGTGTACCTGCTGGGTGAGTACCTGGTGCTCCAGCGCCAGCTTGAACACCACGAAGGCAAACTCGCCGCCCGAAGCCAGCACCACGCCCAGGCATAACGCCTGGGCCTGGTTGAGCCCACCGACCGTATGCCCCAGGCCATACAGCAAGGGCAGCTTGATCACCACCAGCAGCACGGTGAGGCCCAGCACCATCAGCGGCATGCCGAACAGCAGGCGCAGGTCGGCACTCATACCTACGCCAACGAAGAACAATCCAAGCAGCAGGCCTTTGATCGGCTCGATCTGGGTTTCCAGTTCATGGCGGAACGGCGACTCGGCCATCAGCACACCGGCCAGAAACGCCCCCAGCGCCATCGACACACCCACATGCTCCATCAACCAAGCGGTGCCCAGCACGACCAGCAAGGCCGTGGCGGTCGACAGCTCAGGCAGGCCCGAACCCACCGTCCACTTGAATATCGGGGTCAGCAGATAACGGCCAAAAACAATCAACACTCCAATGCCGACAGCTACAGCCAACAAAGGCCAGGCACCTTCGTCAGCAGTGCTGACATCGCCACCGAGCAGCGGCACCACGGCAATCAAGGGAATGGCGGCAATGTCCTGGAACAGCAGGATGGCCACGGCCAGGCGGCCATGAGGTTTGCCCAGGTCCTTGCGCTCGGCCAGTACCTGCAAGCCAAAAGCGGTGGACGACAGCGCCAGGCCCAGCCCCAGCACGATGGCGGCGGGTTTCGATTGGTCGAACAGCCAGAATGCCAGTAGCCCAAGCAGCACGGCGGTCAGCCCCACTTGCAAACTGCCGACGCCAAATAGCGCCCGGCGCATGGTCCACAGGCGCCTTGGGGACAACTCCAGGCCAATCACGAACAACAGCATGACCACGCCCATTTCCGACAGCCGCGCCACGTTGTCCGGGTTGCCGAGCAGGCCAAACACCGACGGACCAATCAAGATACCCGCCAAGAGGTATCCCGGTACTGCGCCCATTTTCAGACGCTGCGCCAGCGGTACCAGAAGCACCACAGCCAAAAGGAATACCACCGTCGCCTGCAACAGGCTGCCGTCATGTGGCATGAGCTCGTACCTTCGCAGCTCCCTGCAGGGAGGGGTTCAGAAACGTTCTTCGACGAACTTGAACGGGTAGGCGACCGCCTTGTACTTGCCGATCTTGCCGCGTTTGGGCAGCTTCACGTGCTGGTCGCGGGTTATATCCTTGTAGGGAATACGGCTGAGCAGATGGCTGATGATATTCAGCCGGGCGCGACGTTTGTCGTTGGAGTTGGCCATGAACCACGGCGCCCAAGCGGTATCCGACGCCTGGAACATTTCGTCACGCGCTTGGGTGTATTCATCCCAGCGGCTATACGACTTGAGGTCCATCGGCGACAACTTCCACAGCTTGCGGCCGTCGTTGATGCGATCCTGCAGGCGCCGGGTCTGCTCATCGGCGCTGACTTCAAGCCAGTACTTGATGAGGATGATCCCTGAATCGACCATGACCCTTTCGAACCCGGGTACTCCGGTCAGAAACTTGTCCACTTGCTCGCCAGAGCAAAAGCCCATTACCCGCTCAACGCCCGCACGGTTGTACCAGCTGCGATCGAAGATCACCACTTCACCCGCCGCAGGCAGATGGCCCAGGTAACGCTGCACGTACATCTGGGTCTTTTCCCGCTCGGTCGGTGCGGGCAGCGCCACCACACGAAACACCCGCGGGCTGACACGCTCGGTAATGGCCTTGATGGTGCCGCCCTTGCCGGCACCATCGCGGCCTTCGAAGACAATGCATACCTTCAGGCCCTTGGCGACCACCCACTCCTGTAGCTTCACCAACTCTACATGCAGGTTCTTGAGCGCTTTTTCGTACGCCTTGCCGCCCAGCTTTTCTGGCTGTTTTTTGGGGGGCTTCCTGGACGGCTTCGACATGACACGCTCCTGAAGGCGAATGAAGAGTGAGTATGGTCGATTAATGCCAGTTTGCCGCTTCGCTTGCAGATTGATGTGGGGGCTGTCGTGCAGCCCCCGGGAGGCACTATTTGGCCAGCTTGTTGTAACTGGTCATCAGGTTGCGGTAGTCCGGGATATGGTTGGAGAACAGGGTACCCAGCCCTTCGATGTCATTGCGCCAGTCACGGTGCAGTTCGCAGGCCACGCCGAACCAGGTCATCAGCTGCGCCCCGGCAGCCTCCATGCGTCGCCAGGCCGAATCACGGGTCAGTTCGTTGAACGTGCCAGAGGCGTCGGTGACGACGAATACCTCGAAGCCCTCCTCCAACGCCGACAGGGCCGGGAAAGCCACGCATACTTCAGTGACCACGCCAGCAATCAGCAGCTGTTTCTTGCCGGTGGCTTTTACCGCTTTGACGAAATCTTCGTTGTCCCAGGCGTTGATGTTGCCCGGGCGTGCAATGTAGGGGGCATCAGGGAACTGCTCTTTCAGCTCCGGCACCAGCGGGCCGTTGGGCCCCGTCTCGAAGCTGGTGGTGAGGATGGTCGGCAGCTTGAAGTATTTGGCCAGGTCGGACAGGGCCAAGACGTTGTTCTTGAAGCGGTCGGGGTCGATGTCCCTTACCAGCGAGAGCAAACCGGTCTGATGGTCGACCAGCAGTACGGCTGCGTTGTTCTTGTCCAGACGCTTGTATTGGAAGGCCACGGTGGATCTCCTTGCTTCAGCGGGTTGGGAGTATCAGCGTAGGCAAGGATGGAGGGTGGGAGAGACCGTCAGTCGGCTTGCCTGTACTGCCATGTGCCCCATCACTTCACAAATTCCTGAACTGATTATTTGCCGCCAGCGATTTTTCCCCTCGCCCACCGCCACCAGAATCGCTTCACCACAATCACAAAAAAACCGTGAGGCCACTCCCGTGGACCAGACACTCCAAGTGCGGCAAGCTGCCGCCGACCTCGTCGCGGCGTTCGCCAGCAACGACACCGCCCGCTATTTCGCCTGTTTCAGCGAAGACGCCACCTTTCTGTTTCACACCTTGCCGTATCCGCTGCTGTCGCGTCGCGCCTATGAAGAGCTGTGGGCCCAGTGGCAGGCCGAGGGCTTTACCGTGCTTGCCTGCGAATCGGGCAACGCCCATGTAAGCCTGCAAGGCGACGTGGCTGTTTTCATGCACGATGTGGCCACGCGTATCCGCATCGGCGGTGAAGAGCACCCGTTGAGCGAGCGCGAGACCATTGTCTTCCGCCGCCATGGTGACCAGTGGCTGGCCTGCCACGAGCACCTGTCGGTCGTAACACCGGCCTGATCACCCTTTACGCGGCGCTGCCGCCCTGCCATCGCACCCACAAAAAGGCCCGCGCACTGCGCTGGCTACAACAACCGCGCTGGAGCACCACCATGAGCCACTCGACCGGTATCGAGACCAACGGCGTCGAACAGATCCCCGCCGATCAACGCGACGCCTCCCCGCTGGACCTGTTCCGCCTGATCTTCGGCGGTGCTAATACCTTCGCTACCGCCGTATTGGGCAGCTTCCCGGTGCTTTTCGGGTTGTCATTCCAGGCCGGTGTGTGGGCGATTCTGCTTGGCGTTGGCATCGGCGCACTGATCCTTGCCCCGATGGGGCTGTTCGGCGCGCTTAACGGCACCAACAACGCCGTTTCATCAGGCGCGCACTTTGGCGTACACGGGCGCATCGTCGGCTCGTTCCTGTCGCTGCTCACGGCGGTGGCGTTTTTCTCGCTTTCGGTGTGGAGCTCGGGCGATGCATTGGTCGGTGGTGCCAAGCGCCTGGCCGGCCTGCCAGAGACCGACCTGACCCTGGGCCTGGCCTACGGCTTGTTCGCGGTGCTGGTACTGGTGGTATGCATCTTTGGCTTCCGCTTCATGCTGTGGGTCAACAAGATTGCCGTGTGGGCCTCGAGCCTGCTGTTCCTGCTAGGCATCGTCGCCTTTGCCGGGCCCTTCGATGCGGGCTACGCAGGCAGCGTCAACCTTGGCCAGGCAGGTTTCTGGGCTGCGTTCGTCGGCGCGGCGATCCTGGCCATGAGCAACCCGGTGTCGTTCGGTGCGTTTCTGGGTGACTGGTCGCGCTACATTCCACGTGAAACACCCAAGGCGCGCATCATGCTGGCCGTGATCGCGGCACAGGGGGCGACGCTGATTCCGTTCCTGTTCGGCCTGTGTACGGCCACCCTGGTCGCCACCCAGGCGCCGGACTACATCGCCGCCAACAATTATGTGGGCGGACTGCTGGCGGTAGCGCCAAGCTGGTTCTTCCTGCCGGTGTGCCTGATTGCGGTGATCGGCGGCATGTCCACCGGCACCACCGCGCTGTATGGCACCGGCCTGGACATGTCCAGCGTGTTCCCACGCTTGCTCAGCCGAGCCGGCGCCACCCTGCTGATCGGCGTGCTGGCGATCGGCTTCATCTTCATTGGCCGCTTCACCTTCAACCTCGTGCAGAGCGTATCGACCTTTGCCGTGCTGATCATTACCTGCACCAGCCCGTGGATGGTGATCAT
The DNA here is from genome assembly GCF_046230975.1 of Pseudomonas sp. KCJK9058. NCBI lineage: Bacteria > Pseudomonadati > Pseudomonadota > Gammaproteobacteria > Pseudomonadales > Pseudomonadaceae > Pseudomonas > Pseudomonas sp. KCJK9058. The sequence goes on along the minus strand of NZ_JBJJLR010000039.1, from coordinate 36,982 downwards.
GATCCTTGGCCTGATTACCCGCCGCGGCTTCTACCACGCCGACGACCTGCAGGTGTTCACCCGCGGTCAGCGTGGTGGCCACTACTGGTTCCTGCACGGTTGGAACTGGCGCGGCATGGGGGCGTGGATCCCCAGCGCGGCGGTTGGCCTGTGCTTCGTCAACCTGCCGGGGCAGTTCGTCGGCCCACTGGGTGACCTGGCGGGCGGCATCGACCTGAGCCTGCCGGTCACGCTGGGGCTGGCTGGCGTGCTGTACCTGCTGTTGCTCAACCTGTTCCCTGAACCTGCTGGCGTGTATGGCCCCTTGGGCCCGCGATGGGTGCGTTGCAAAAGCACCGCGCATACGCCTGTGACCACTGCCGAAATGGCCTGACTGGAAACCGACCATGACCACTTCCCACTATATCGCCGGCCATTGGGTCGAAGGCCAAGGCAGCGACTGCATCAGTGTCAACGACCCTGCACTGGGGCAACCGTTCGCCGAGCTGATGGCCGCCAGCGTGAGCCAGGTCGACCAGGCCGTCGCCGCTGCCCGCAGCGCCCTGCCCGCCTGGAAAAGCACCGGCGCCAGTGAACGTGCCGCCTTCCTGCGTGGTTTTGCCGAACAGCTCGGGCAACGCCGTGAAGCGCTTGTCACCCTGCAGATGCGCAATAACGGCAAACCGCGTCACGAAGCGGAAATCGACCTGGATGACGCCATCGCCACCTTTGGCTATTACGCCGAGCTGGCCGAGCAACTGCCATCGAAAAACCGCACTGTGCCGCTGGCTGCGCCGGGTTTCACCGCCCGCACCCGCCTTGAACCGGTGGGCGTGGTCGGCCTGATCGTGCCGTGGAACTTCCCGTTGGTGACCAGCGCCTGGAAACTTGCTCCGGCCTTGGCCGCCGGTTGCACCGTGGTGCTCAAGCCTTCAGAGGTCACCCCGCTGATCGAGCAGGCCTACGGCCAGATCGCCGACGCCCTGGGCCTGCCCGCCGGGGTGCTGAACATCGTCAACGGCAAGGCCGAGACCGGCGCCGCACTGAGCAACCACAACGGCCTGGACAAGTTGTCCTTCACAGGTAGCAACAGCGTCGGCAGCCAGGTGATGCGCAGCGCTTCGGCACAGTGCCGGCCGGTGACGCTGGAACTGGGCGGCAAGTCGGCCATTGTGGTGTTCGATGATTGCGATGTCGACCAGGCGGTGGAGTGGATTGTTGCCGGCATCAGCTGGAACGCCGGCCAGATGTGTTCGGCCACATCGCGGCTGCTGGTGCAGGACGGCATTGCCGATGCACTGCTGCCGCGCTTGCAGGCGGCACTGGAAAACCTGCGGGTGGGTAATCCTTTGACCGAAGAGGTCGACATGGGCCCGCTGACCAGCCAGGCGCAATGGCTGAAGGTGGCCAGCTACTTTGCCACGGCGCGGGAAGAAGGTTTGCAGTGCCTGGCTGGCGGCCATGCACTGGACCGTGAAGGCTGGTTCGTCAGCCCGACGCTGTATACCGATGTGCGGAAAGACAGCCGCCTGTGGACCGAGGAAATCTTTGGCCCGGTGCTCTGCGCACGGCGCTTTGCTACCGAGGAACAGGCCATTGCCGAAGCCAATGACAGCCGCTTCGGGCTGGTCGCCACGGTGTGCTCCGCCGACCTGGAACGCGCCGAGCGCGTGGCCGATGCGCTGGAGGTTGGCCATGTGTGGATCAACTCGGTGCAGGCGGTGTTCGTCGAAACGTCCTGGGGGGGCACCAAGGGCAGCGGGATCGGCCGTGAGCTGGGGCCTTGGGGGTTGTCAGCCTATCAGTCGGTCAAGCATGTAACCCGCTGTCTGGGCTGATATCGCAAGGGGCCGCCTTGAAGCTTCTCACCGGTGTCAGTCGACAGGCAGCAACCTGCAGCTTCAACGGCGGCAATGCCTGGAAAGGCTTTGAAATCGAGGTGATTAATCATCAAACCGTGGGGCAAGGCGAAATCTATGGTTTTCCGGCCTCCTCGCGGGTAACCCCCCACAGGTAATCCACAACACCTCAGGCCTGTGGTCATCTTGTGGGAGCGGGCATGCCCGCGAAGAAACCAACGCGGTGGATGGCACCGGCTCTGCCGGTGTTCGGGGGTAAACCCGCGCCTACAACGACCTGTGCGTGTGTAGGAGCGGGTTTACCCGCGAATACGGTGGCGGCTGCGACGGTGAGCGGCCGGTGGAAATTGGCCAGCAGGGCCGGCCCTGTCGCGGGTAAACCCGCGCCTACAGGCGACCGCGAAGGCTTTTCAACTGTTGAGCGCCCACGAGCAGTTCCCCCGCGAAGAGGCCGGTACAGGTCATACAAACATTCCCCCCGCGTGACTTTCTCCAGTGCCCGCAAAGTCCCACTTCCTGGTACCCCCATAATCACAACACCAGGCCGGACCACCCATGCACCCTCAACGCACCGCCTTGCACAATGAACTGCACGCCCGTCCGTCACTCTATTTCGACGGCCCGGCGCATGTCTTCCACCTGGCCTTGCTCGGCGGCGATGCTGCCTGTACAGCATTGCTACAACGCTGCTGCCCTGATGTTTCGGACACCGGTGCCGCACAAGGCATCACTGACATGGATGGCCACCCGTTCAAATGGGAGCGGCACACCGAGTTCTTCACGTTGACGCTGGTTGTGCCATGCACCACAGCCGATACCACATGGCAAACCTTACCGCCGGTGCTGGCCGAGGCGATTGCGCCGCAGGCGGCGCAGGTGATCAATGCAGTGCAGGTGCTGGTACGTCACGAACAGGACCTGAACCTGGCCCACTACGGTTTCAAAGACCCGTGCGGCTCGTGCGTGGGTGGTGGCGATGCGGTGGTGTGGAGCGACTTCCGCCTGACCGAGGATGGCACCAACCGCTTCCTGTTCATCAACAGGCGCCTCAATGCCTACCGCCAGGGCCGCATGATCCGCCGCCTGCTGGAAATCGAGACGTACCGCATGATGGCTTCGCTGACCCTGAGCACGGCCAAGCAACTGAGCCAGGAACTGGATGCCTTCGACAAGACCCTGGTCTGCCTCTCCGAGCGCAGTGCCGGGGTCGATGGCCATGATTCCAAGGGGCTCTTGGAAGCCATTGCCCACCTGTCACGTCAGGTTGTAAGCCGCACGGTAAAAACCCGTCACCGCTTTGGCGCCACCCAGGCCTACGCACAGCTGGTGTTCGAACGCCTGGGGGAGTTGCGGGAAAGCCATGTGGGTGACTGCCAGCGCCTTGGGGTATTCATCGAGCGCCGGTTCAAGCCGACCGTGCGCTACTGCGCAGCCACCGAGCAACGGCTGGAGCAGTTGGCGAAGAACGTGGCCAACCTGGGCGACTTGCTGCAGGCGCGGGTGCAAGTTGAGATGGAGGAGCAGAACGCCGAGATCTTGCGCAGCCTCAATGCCCGGGCAGATGCCCAGGTGAAAATCCAGCGAGCGGTGGAGGGGCTGTCGATCATCGCCATCACCTATTACCTGCTGAATCTGTTCAAGCTTTTGTATGGCGGGCTGAATGTACTGGGGTTGGGACTGACGGCGCGCGATGGCTTGATGGCCATGGCGCCGCCAGTCCTGCTGGTGCTGCTGGTGATACTGCTGCGTATCAGGCAGGCCAAACAGCATTGAGTTGGGGGGCCTTGCCCCCCGATGCCTACACCGACTCGTCAGCCGGCCGCGTACCTTCCTGCACCAGCACCATGCTCTGCGGCGAAGACAGTGGAATGCCTTCATCACGCAACCGGCCAAGAATGGTGAACAGCAGGTCGCTGCGGGTGCCCGATACCTGCCGCGGCCCAGCCACATAGCCACTCACACCGATCACCATACCGCTGGCCGTCAGGTCCTTGAACGACACCGAGGTAGCTGGCGCACCCAGAATCGCCTCATGCTCATGGTAAGCCGCCAGCAGCAGCTCACGCACACGGTTGGCATCGGTCTCCAGCGGCAGTGTCAGGGTAATGCTGACCACGCCCAGCGCGTTGCCCATGGTCACGTTGCGCACGTTCTGCGAGATGAACTGCGAGTTGGGCACGATCACCGTGGAACGGTCAGACATCTGGATCTCGGTGGCGCGGACATTGATGCGGCGGATATCCCCCTCGACACCCGCCAGGCTGACCCAGTCGCCGACCTTCACCGGGCGCTCGGTCAGCAGGATCAGGCCGGAAATGAAGTTCTGCACGATCTGCTGCAAACCGAAACCGATACCGACCGACAGGGCACTGACCACCCAGGTCAGGCTGGTGAGGTTGATACGCAAGGTCGACATCACCAGCATGGCCAGGAACAGGAAACCCAGGTAACCCACCAGGGTTACCAGCGAGGCCCGCATGCCGGCGTCCATCTCGGTTTCCGGCAGCAGGCGGTCGCTCAGCCAGCGCTTGACCACACGGATGGCGAACAGGCCGCCGAGGAAGATGGCCAAGGCCAGCAGGATGTCCTGCGGCACGATGTTCAGGTTACCGAGCAGCTTGCCGCCGGTCCCATCCCAGTCGCCCAGACTCAACAGCAATTCGCTAGGGCTGGTGCCCGACGGCATCAACACCAGCAACAGTGCCAGGAACAGCACGACCGTGCGGCCTATGCCGGCCAGTATGGTACTGGCCTGGGCCTGGTGGCGAGGCGCCAGGCCCAGGGTCGACGCCAGAGCCAGGCCACCGGGCTGGCGGGGTGACAGCAGGGTTTCGCACAGGTCGCCGAAGAAGGTGGTCAGCAAGTAGGCGCAGGTGATCACCAGGCTGACCCACAACAGCTTGGCGGTGAGGAAATAGGCGAGTGTCAGGTAGCCGGTGAGCAGTGCCAGCAGGATCAACGTCAGCCAGATGACCATCACGAACGGGATCAGCCCGGCCAGGCCCGTCGGGCGCTCCAGGCCATGCTTGCGCAGGGTGCGGCGGTAACACAGCAGCGCGCCTGCAAAGGTGAGCGCCACCACCAGCGCGGTCAGCCCGTTGACGGCCACCGTCAGCGCCAGGCTGGCGCCGATCACGCTGTTCATGCGCTCCATGGTCATCATGACCATCAGTGCCAATGCCAGCACCTTCGGGAACCAGCCCAGCGCACTGGCGACTTCGTCGTGGATCGCCGGCAACCGCCAGGACGGACGCTGCAGCATCAGCATGGCGCGGCCCAGGCCTGTGATGAAGGCACTGAACACCACCAGGGTGAGAATGTGATTGGTCAGGCTGGCGATATCCGAACCCAAGCGTGCATTGCTTTCCAGCCCCCAGCGCAGCAACGACACCGAGCCGGCGATGGTGCCCAGGGTTGCCAGGCTAACGCCCAGAGCCAAGGCGCTGCGGCGCAGGCGGCCCTCCGGCAGCCAGTGAACCATGGCACTGGCCAGCAAGCGTTCAAGCACGCGCCGCACCAACGTCCACACCAGAATCGCCGCCACCAGGCTGGCAACGAACAGCCAGCGGTTTTCGGCGCTGAAGGCGCTGCTGATGGCATCGGCCGCCTCGCTGCGCAGGTCACGCAGGCGCGCCACGTCGTCCTGGGTGGGGCGGATGATGCTCTGCCAGAACGCTGGGCTCAGCGGCGAGGCTGCACGGCTGGTGATTTGCGAGTTGAACTGGCTGCGGCGCAGGTTGACGATTTGCGTGGACAGGTCACGGGCCGACTGGGTCAGCTTGGTGGCCTGATCCTGCTGGGCTACCAGCGCCTTTTTCTCGGCCTCCAGCGCTTTGCGCTGCTGCGTCAGGGTAGCAGCCTCGTCCGGCTGGGCCGGGCCGATGACCTTCAGCTGATCGTCGAGTTTTCCCACATCGGCAGTGCGCTGTGTACTCAGTGCATCAGCTTGACGCTGAACCTGCATCGCGCCCAGGCGCAGTTGCGACAGCACGTCGTCGTTGGCCTCGCTGGTGACGCCTTGGCGGATCAGGTCCAAGCGGTCACTCAGCTGTTCGAGGCTGGCGTTTTCGTCCAGTGCGGGCGCTTCGGCAGCCGCCAGGTTGGACAATGGCGTGGCCGGGGCCGACCTGGCCGGGCTGACAAGCAACAGCATCAGGGCCAGCAGGGCAATCAGACCTGGGCAATAACGGGCAAGGCTGACACGCCTCATCGAATATTCCTCTTTGCAATTCGATTTGGCGGGGGATTCTACGCGGCTTCGTGCTGTCAGGAGAGTGCCGTTTCTCGCTTCAGCAATTGCTGTTTGCGCTCCACGCCCCAGCGGTAACCGCTGATGTCGCCATCCCGGCGCACTACGCGGTGGCAAGGGATGGCCACGGCAATACGGTTGGCCGCGCAGGCCATGGCTACCGCCCGCACGGCCTTGGGGGCGCCAATGCGCTCGGCGATGTCGGTGTAGCTGACCCGGCTGCCGGCCGGCACCTCACGCAGCGCCTGCCACACCCGCTCCTGAAACGCGGTGCCTTGTACATCCAGCGGCAGGGCCAGGCCCAAGGCGGGCGCTTCGACGAAACCGATCACTTCGGCCACCCTCTGTTCGTAGGCGCTGTCGCCGCCAATCAGGTGGGCCTTGGGGAACTGATCCTGCAGCTCGTGCAACAAGCCCTCGGGGTCGTCGCCCAGCAGAATCGCGCAGATACCCTTGTCGCTCTGGGCGACCAATATTGCACCCAGCGAGCACTGCCCAAGGGCGAAGTGAATGCTTGCCCCGGCACCGCCGGCGCGGTATTGCCGGGGGCGCATGCCCAGGCGCTGGTCGGCGCTTTCGTAGAAGCGGCTGTTGGAGTTGTAGCCGGCGTTGTAAATAGCATCAGTGACAGAGTGCTGGCCGTCTTCCAGATGCGCACGCAGGCGCCGGGCCCGGAAGGCCGTGGCGTAGGCTTTGGGGGTAACTCCGGTTTCGGCCTTGAACAGCCGATGCAGGTGGAAGGGGCTGACGGCCAGCTGTGCACTGAGTTGGTCGAGGCTTGGCGCGGGGTCGCTGGTTTCGATCAAGCGGCAGGCGTGGGTAACCAGCTGGCTATGGCGGGTGGCGCTGGCCTTGCTGATACAGCGTTTGCAAGCACGGTAGCCGGCAGCCTCGGCAGCCGCGGCAGTGTCGTAGAACTCGACGTTCACGCGCTTGGCCTGGCGTGATTTGCAGCCGGGGTGGCAGTAGACGCCAGTGGTACGTACGGCGTAGACAAAGTGGCCTGTGGCGGCAGTGTCGCGGCTCTCTACGGCTTGCCAGCGTTGGTCGGGGGTGGTGTAGGGGTTCATCTTTGTTTCCCGGATATGTTGTTGCCTGTACGGGCGATGCAAAAACCTCAGGCCCGCCACAGGTACCAGGCCGCCACGGTACGAAACGGCCGCCAGGCGCCGCCCAGCGAACGCATTTGCGCCGGTGTCGGCGCCGTCTCCAGCCCTTTGAGCCGGCGATACCCCTCGCGCACGCCAAAATCGTCCACCGGCAGAATGTCAGAACGCCCCAGGCTATAGATCAGCAGCATCTCCACCGTCCACCGCCCTACCCCACGCAGCGCCACCAGGCGTTCGATCAACGCCTCGTCAGCCATGGTTAACGCCTGCTCCCGCGTCGGTACCAAGCCCTCCAGGGTGGCTTGAGCAATGCCCTGGACCGTCACCAGCTTGCTCGCCGAAAAGCCGCAGGCACGCAGGGTTTCCGGGGATACCGCCAGCAACTGCTCTGGCTGCGGAAAATCATCTGCCGGGAACAGCGCCAGCAAACGCCCCAGGATCGCCTCGGCGGCGCGGGCGTGCAGTTGCTGGTAGGCAATCGCCCGCACCAATGCCTCATAAGGCTCACGTCGCGGCGTAGCCTGGTGCAGGCAGGGCCCGATCGCTGCGATATGCCGCGACCAGTCCGGGTCAAGTGCCGCCAGGTGTTGCGTGGCCTCGTGATAGGCCTCAGGCGAAAGGTCGGCCAGCATCATGGCACCTCCATCAAGTCGATTGCAGGTCCAGCTTAGCGCAGCCGTTCATCGGGCAAACGCCGGTTCTTGCGCAGCTAATCTTTGGCATGCCATTGCTCGGCGCCATCTTCCCCGCATAGAATTGAGAACTATTCACAATCGCACACATCACTGGACTGGGCCTTCTCTACGATGCAGATCAACGACACGCTCAAGCCCACCGAGGTCGCTCTGCTCTACCAGTCTCACCATGCCTGGTTGCGCGGCTGGTTACGCAGCCGGGTCGGTTGCAGTGAACATGCCGCAGACCTGGCCCAGGATACCTTCGTGCGGTTGTTGCGCGCCCGCCACGTGTCGCCGCTCAAAGAACCGCGCGCCTACCTCAGCAGCATCGCCCGTGGCTTGATGATCGACCAGTTCCGCCGCCGCGCGCTGGAGCGGGCCTACCAGGAAAGCCTGGCTCACCTGCCCGAAGCAGAAGTGCCCAGCGAAGAGGATAAGCTTGTCATCCTCGATAGCCTTGAACGCCTCGACCGCGCCTTGCACCAGTTGAAACCGCGCGTCCGCCAAGCGTTCCTGCTGGCCCAGCTAGACGGTTTGAGCATCGTGCAGGTTGCCCAACGTCTGGAGGTGTCCAGGGCCACCGTCGAGCGCGATCTGGCCAAGGCCTTGGGCGTCTGCTACCGGTTGCGCTATGCCGATGCCTGATGGTACGCCCGCACAGGCGCAGGTCGATCAGGCCATCGACTGGCTGGTGAAGCTGCGTTTCGACACCCCCAGCCCGCGCACCGAGCAGCAGTTTCAACACTGGCTGGCCAGCCACCCACACAACCGCCTGGCCTGGCAGCGAGTCAGTAATCTGGGTGATGAACTGGCCGGGCTGCCCAAGGACTTGAGCCGGCGCACCCTGGACGCTAGCCAGTACCCAAAAGCCAGCCGCAGGGACCACCTGAAGTTGCTGGGGCTGTTGGCCGTGGGCGGCAGCCTGGGCTGGGCCGCGCGCGAACCGCTAGGCCTGCCACAGCTGCTGGCCGACACCAGCACTGCCACAGGCGAACGGCGCCAATGGCAAGGCAGTGACGGCAGCCGTCTGCAGCTCAACACCGCCAGTGCCATCGACTTGCACTACAGCGCGGAGCAACGCCAGCTGAAACTGATCCATGGCGAGGTCAGCCTCGACAGCAACCCCAACGACAACCGCCCGTTCCACGTCGCCACCCGTGTCGGCCCGCTGACCACCTTCGATGGCCAGCTGTTGCTGCGCGAAAACAGCCAGGGGCTGCTGCTGTCGGTGCGTCGTGGTGAAGTCACGCTGTTCCCTGCCTCAGCCTCAGCGAGGCAGGTGCTGCCCGGTGAAACCTTGCAAGTCAGAGCCGACGGCAGCATTCAGGCCAGAACACTGCACAACGACCCCTGGGGTTGGACCGAAGGTGTACTCAGCGTGCAGCAGATGCCGCTTGCCGAGTTTGCCAGCGAACTCGGCCGCTACCGACCGGGCCTGTTGCGCTGTGCTCCAGAAGTGGCGGGCTTGAAGGTTTCCGGCACCTATCAGTTGGCTGACACCGGGCAAATCCTGCAACTGCTCACCCGCAGCCTGCCCGTGCGGGTCGAGTACAGGACACGCTATTGGGTAAGCATCGGCGCGGCGTAAAGGGATATCACTGCGCCACAGCCCGCATCCGCCCACGGCGCCGGTATGACTGCCTGGCAAAGCACACGAACAGCCCGGCCATCAGTGCCAGCGCCATGGGCAAACCATGCGGCGCGACATTCATGGCCGCCCCACTGACCAGCGGCCCGACCAGGCTGCCTACGCCCCACAGCAAGCCCACACTGGCGTTGGCAGTGACCAGGTCCTGGCCCTTGAAGCGCTGCCCGATCAGCACCAGCGCCAAGGTATAGATGCCCCCCGCCACCGCGCCCAGCACCACCAGCAGCGGCCACAGCAGCCAGGTCAGATTCAGCAGCCAAGGCAAACCGATGCCGATCACCATCGCCACCAGCCCGCACGCCAGGTGCAACCCTGTGCGCTCAACCCGGTCGGCCAACCAGCCCAGCGGCAGCTGGAACAGCATGTCGCCGGCAAACACCACCGTCACCATCAACGCCGCCACGCCAACGGCAAAGCCATGGCTGGTGGCGTACACCGGCAGCAGCGACAGCACCACGGCATCGAAGAACGAGAAGAACAGCACCGCCATGCACAACGCCGGTGCCACACGGAAGAACCCGGCCAGGCCGAAGCTTTTTTCGCCCTCTTCGTGCTCGACATGGTCGTTGGGCACCGTCAGCACAATGCACAGCAACGCCAGCCCATAACAGGCCGTGACGACACCCGTGATCCACGGGCTATCTGCGCCCAACACTGCCAGCATGGCCGGGCCCAGCACCTGAAAGCCCGTAAAGCTGGTGGCGTACAGGGCCATGATCTTGCCGCGGTTATGTTCGGGGCACAGTTCGTTGACCCACGACTCGCCGAGGATGATGGCGATCCCCATGCCAAGCCCCAGGCCCAGGCGCAGCAACGCCAGCAGCCACAACGAGCCGAACGCGGACTCGAGCAAGGCGATGCTGACCGTGCACAGGCTGAAACACAGCAGATAGATAGTGCGCCGGGTGAGATGGCGGCAGCAGACGTCGACCAGAAAAGCCGAGAGCATCATGCCGGCGGCAGGGATGGCCGAGATGATGCCGATTTCCAGGGTGCTCGCCCCCGCTTCATGCAGGCGCAACGACACCAGCGGCAAGCTGGCCCCCAAACTGAAACCCACGACAGAAACAGCGAACAACAAGCCCGCCAACAAACGCATGTTCATGTACCACTCCTGGCAAACCGAAAAGACGTGCAGAAACAGGCGCGCACGCCGAGACGGCGAGCGACGCTAAAGCGCAGATCCGTTCAGGCGAGGTGTGGTGAGAAGGTGAAGGCAAACAGCACGCTGCGGCGGCGCTTGAGCACCGTGTCACTCGGCCATGCACGACGCAGTGCCTGGAAGGCAGGCTGGCGGGCGTGTGGGAGGGACTGGGTACGGCGCATTGCTTTGGCTACTACGCAGGTGATTGAAAAAAGAGGCGGCACTCTAGCCACCTCCGGGGGGCTCGTCAATTGCCCAGGGGCCTCTGCCAGGCCCCCGGCGCTTTCAGCGTTTACCTGTACTTGGCAGAAACACCGCCAACAACCCGAACAATGGCAGGAACGAGCACAACCCATACACGTATTCGATACCACGCAGGTCTGCTACGTACCCCAACAGCGCAGCGCCAATGCCACCAAAGCCGAACATCAGGCCGAAGAAGATCCCGGCAATCATGCCCACGCTGCCCGGCACCAGTTCCTGCGCATACACCACGATCGCGGAAAACGCAGAAGCCAGGATAAAGCCGATCACCACGCTCAGCACCGTGGTCCAGAACAAGTCGGCATACGGCAGCGCCAGCGTGAACGGCGCCACGCCCAGTATTGAAAACCAGATGACTGCCTTGCGCCCGATACGGTCACCGATCGGCCCGCCAAAGAAGGTGCCCGCCGCCACTGCGCCGAGGAACAGGAACAGGTGCAGCTGCGAGCTGGCCACCGACACACCGAACTTCTCGATCAGGTAGAAGGTAAAGTAGCTGGTGAAGCTGGCCATGTAGAAGTACTTGGAAAACACCAGCAAGCCCAGCACGATCAGCGCCGCAATTACCCGATTGCGCGAAATGCCGTGGGTGGCCTGAACCGTCTTGCGCGCCTTGGCCTGATTGAGGTGCTCCTTGTACCAGCCGCGCAGCATCAGGGTAACGCCGAGGAAGAACAGCCCGGCCAGGCCGAACCAGGCCACATGGGTCTGGCCGAACGGAATGACGATGGCCGCCGCCAGCAGCGGGCCCAGAGCGGAGCCGGTGTTGCCACCGACCTGGAAGGTCGACTGGGCCAGGCCGAAGCGCCCGCCCGAGGCCAGCCGTGCAATACGCGAGGTTTCCGGGTGGAAGGTCGACGAGCCAATGCCCACCAGCGCCGACGCCAGCAGGATCATCGGGAAACTGCCAACGAAGGCCAGCATCACGATCCCCACCAACGTGCACAGGGTGCCTAGCGGCAACAGATTTGGCGTGGGCCGGCGGTCGGTGAAGAAGCCGACCCAAGGCTGCAACAGCGAGGCGGTGATCTGAAACGTGAGCGTGATCATGCCGATCTGGGCGAAGCTCAGGTCGTAGTTGGCCTTGAGCATCGGGTAGATCGCCGGCAGCACCGACTGGATCAGGTCGTTGATCAAGTGCGCCAAGGCGCAGAAACCGATGATGCGCATCACCATCGGCGAGGCTTGGCTTGCCGCTGCCGGGGTGGATGCGGTGGAGGCACTACTGGTGGCCATTTGCCTGAATCTCCGTCCTCTGGTTTGGGATCCGATTATCAGGAATCAAATAGATACATAGCTACCTTTTTTATCCCCCTGTCGCCACGCACTTGAAAATGGTTCTCAATATAATTAGCATCTTCTGCCAATGACTCCCGTCATCGTTAGGCCAAACGGCCCCTATCGTGAGCAGACCGCCCCCCATGAGCCCGATGTCCGCCAAGCAGCTGCAGCCCGACCCACAACAGGAAGCGCTGGCGTGGTTTTCGTTGCTGCGCCAGCCCGGTTGCGACGAAACCCAGCGCCAGGCATTTGCAGCCTGGTGCCAGGTACAAGAGAACGCCCACGCCTACGCCGAGCTGGAGACGTTCTGGCAACAGCTGCAACCCGCACCTGCCCGCCCTCGCCCACGGCATGTCACTGTCCGTCGCAGTCATCTGGGTAAAGGGTTGGCGCTTGTGTTCTTGCTAGGGTTAGGCGCTGCTGCTTACCTGTACTCGCCGCTGATACAGCGTCTGGCCAGCGAGCTGCACACTGATGTGGGAGAGCGCCGCAGCATACGCTTGGCGGATGGCACGACATTGAACCTGGACAGCGCCAGCGCGATGAACGTCGACCTGCGCGGCCGCACCCGCCAACTGCACCTGGTGCAGGGCCAGGTGCATATGGAAGTCGTGCTCGACGGGCGGGCCATGGACGTGGAAGTGGGCAACGCACGCATCCAGGTATACGGCACTCGCTTGCAGATAGCCCGCCATGCGGGGCGTGACGAACTCGTGGTATTCAGTGGCAAGGCGATGGTCACCCAGGGGGGGGAGCAGCGAATGGTCTCGGCAGGTGAGCGAGTAACCTTCGATGACACACGCATCGATCCGGTGCGGAAGGCTGATCTGAAAACCGCTGACAGTTGGCGCAACGGTCGCCTTAAAGCCACAGACATGCCATTGAGGCAGGTGCTGGAGCGCCTTGCCGGTTACCAAGGGCAGCGTCTGTGGATGATGGATGAACACGTGGCTCATCGCCGTGTAAGCGGCGACTTCAACCTCGACCGGCCTGACCAAAGCCTGCAATCCCTGGCTGCAGCCCAGCAGTTGCAGTTGCTGGGCGTGCTCGGGCACTGGCTTGTGGTGCGCTGAAACCGGGGCTGGCCGCTAAGTTTTTGAAAGCGTGCAAATTTTTTTTGAAATGAGTGTTGACAGAGGGGGCGTTCAAGAGAATAATGCGCGCCATCGGCTACATAGCTCAGTTGGTTAGAGCATAGCATTCATAATGCTGGGGTCCGGGGTTCAAGTCCCTGTGTAGCCACCAAACAAGACGAAGGGCTTACCGCAAGGTAAGCCCTTTTTCTTTGCCTGCGAAAAAGTTGCTGGTGCCCGCGCTAACCCATCCAGCAGCAGCCGGGCGCCGAACCACAGGTTTCGGCGCTGCTATCGTCGCCTCAACGTATTCCGGTCACCGCCACAGCCAGGCCAAGCCCGATCAATGCCAGACCAATGGCCCGGTCCACCAGCACTTGCCGCTCGATCATCGCCCTGCGCAATGCCGTACTGGAGAAAAATACCGCCACGAGGCTGAACCATAGCCAATGGGCAACGGACATGAACGCACCGTAGGCGAAGTTCAGCGCCAGCGGGCTGCCAGGCTGCACCACCTGGGTGAAGGCACTGATGACAAACAGCATGGTCTTGGGGTTGAGGGCGTTGGTCAAAAAGCCGGTGCGCAGCGCTTGCAGTACGCTGGCAGCAGACTGGCCAACCCCGTCCAGGCTGATGCGTCGGGTGTTGGTCAATGACTTGTACCCGAGGTAGATCAGGTAGCCCGCACCCAGCACTTTCATGACGAGGAACAGCGCCGGGCTCTGGCTGATGATTACGGCAATGCCCAACACTGTGTACAACACATGCACCTGCACCCCCAGTGCGATACCTATGGCGGCCGCCAGCCCGGCCTTGCGGCCCTGCGCATAACTGCTGCGGGTGACCATGGCGAAATCGGCGCCAGGGCTGATGACGGCGAGCAGGGTAAACAGGGCGACGGCGATGAGTTCGGTCATGCTGATGGCTCTCGATAGGCGATGGAAATGCACAGACCGCCGATTATCGAGCGCTTACAGATGCGGAAAAAACGATTTATGCTGAGATGGATCTGATAGTTTTGCTCACAGATACGTACAGCCTGCCTTGGCCTCTTCGCGGCTAAATCCGCTCCTGCAGGGAACTATGTGGCCATGTAGCAGCGGGTTTACCCGCGAAGAGGCCGGCACAGCTGAACAGGGAAATCATGAAACTGCCGCCACTCAACGCCTTCCGCTACTTCGACATTGCCGCCCAGACCGAGAGCTTCGTGCGCGCCGCCGAGCACTTGCACGTCACTCACGGCGCGGTCAGCCGCCAAATACGCCTGCTGGAAGAAAGCCTTGGCGTGGAACTGTTCGAACGGCGCAACAGGGCCATTTTCCTCACCCCTGCCGGGCGCGCCCTGCATGGCACCACCCAGGCGATCTTCGAGCAACTGGAAGGCGCCGTGCAGCGCTTGCAGCACCAGGTCCGCGACAATGTGCTTGTGCTGTCCTGCGAGCCGACCATCGCCATGCGCTGGCTGATCCCGCGCCTGCCGCGCTTCCATGCCACCCATCCCGACCTGCAGTTACACCTGGTGGCTGCCGGCGGGCCGCTGGACTTCGCCCGCAGTGGGGTCGACATGGCCATCCGCCGTGACGACTTCCACTGGAATAACCAGCTGTTCAACCAGAAGGTCTGCGATGAATGGATCGGCCCGGTGTGCCACCCCGCCGCCAGCGCCAGACTCGATGGCCAACGGCTGCTGCACAGCACCACACGCCCTGCTGCCTGGCCCACCTGGCTGCGCCTGAGCGGCCAACAGGCGCGGCACTGCGAACGCAGCGACTACGAGCATTTCTACCTGTCGATCCAGGCCGCCAACGCCGGCCTGGGCCTGGCCATGGCCTCAGCCCTGATGGTGTGCGACGAACTCGACAGCGGGCAATTGCAGGCACCGTACGGTTTTGTGCGCGATGGCTCGGCCTACCACCTGCTTAGCCCACAGCCTCTGGCCGACAGCAGCAAGTGCCAGCGCTTCGCAGAGTGGCTAATGGACGAATGCCGGGGTTGCCTGGCTCATTTGGGTTTGACGCAGAACGACGACCCCGCACCGCCATCGCCGCCCCAGGTGCGATAGCCGGCGGTATCCACATGAATGCGGCCTGACGGGTAGCGGCCCAGGCCCATGTTCCAGGCTTGGCCGTGCTGCTGCCAGAAACGGCACAGCGGATTGGGGTCGGCCCAGGCCGGCAGCAGTATATCGACGGCGAACGCGCGGGTATGCGCACTGTTGGCTGCCCCGCCCGCACAGGCGTTCAGGCGCGGCTCACGGTAAGCCGAAACGACCTCGAACTGGCGCAGGATGCCTTGATCGTCGAGTGCCTTGATCAACGCGAGGGTCGAGCGTACAGCCGCCCAATTGCCGGGGGGCGGTACAGCGAAAGGCGATGCGTGGCACAGTTTCCAGTCCGAAGCCGAGCGCAGCAACTGGTGAATTGGCACTACACCGTAAAGCCGGGCATCTACCAGCATTTCGCGGAAAGGGCGGGTTTGATGATCACCCGCCCACTGGGCGAACATCCACACGTCGCGTTCGTCAGCGTGGGCAATGCTCGCTAAACACAAGCCCGCTGCCAAAAGCAGTTTTCTCATTCTTTATCCGTCCCTGAGAACAAAGCCTGCGCTCCCACCGGAATTCATACTAGTTCAACGCGCAACCGTTACTGCAGCGTCAGCGGGTGGCCGAAGCAGAGGGGTGCCTGCGTGACGGGGTAAGCCGCTGGAAAGTCAGTCTTCGAACAGGGTACAGGCCATCACCAGGGCGTCTTCACGGCCGCCGGCGACCGGATAATAGTCGCGGCGGCGGCCAATTTCGTTGAAGCCGTAACGTTCATATAAACGATAGGCCGACTGGTTGCTGGCGCGCACTTCCAGGAAGCATTCGCGGCCATTGAGCTGATAGGCCCGGGCCATCAGGTGTTCGAGCAGGCGCAGGCCCAGGCCGCAGCCTTGGTTTTCCGGTTTTACGGTGATGTTGAGCAGGTGCGCTTCATCGATGATCACATTGATCACACCATGGCCCACTTGCTGCTGGCCATCGAACATCAGCCAGACTTCGTACGACTTGAGCGCATCCTGAAAGATTCCACGGGTCCAGGGATGACTGAATGCGGCATATTCGATCTTAAGTACGGCATCCAGATCCGCCTCGGTCATCGGGCGGAAGCTGATCGAGTCACTCATTCAACGCTCTTCCAGCGCGCCATCAGCTGGCGCATGGCTTTCCAGACGTCCGCCTTGCGCTGCGGCTCGTCCATCAACAGTTCAAGGCCCGGCAATGCCCAGGCGTCGCCCAGGCTGTCGAGCGTCAGGGTTTGGTAATAGGCGTCGGCGTCGACATTGGCGGCAAAACGCAGTGCCGGCAGGCCGACCAGCCACAGACAGGTACACGGGGCGTCTTCCAGGCGCGCCTGAACGAAGCCCTGGACGAAATCGCGCGCAGCCTCCGGCCCCTGGTCCATGTTGCCGCGCACCAGCAGTGGCCAGCGTACCGGCTCGCCGATGATCTGCGGGGCGTCGGGCAGGCCGGCGGCGCGCAGCATGTCCTTGAGCAGCAGATAGGAGGGATCGCGGCTCTGGAAGGGCTGACCGGTGGCCAGTTCAACCAGCAGCAGGCAACTGCCGGCGCGCAACAACTGCAGCGAGAAGCGCGGTGGCGGCACCGGTGCCGGGCGCGGAGCAGCGGGCTGCTCTTGTGCCTCGGCAGGCTTGACGGCGGGTTTTGCCACACTGCCCGGGCGCGGGATCTCGATTTTCGGCCGCTCGCCGGAGCGGGCCTGGGGGGTGACAGGCGCTTCGTTGGTTACCGATGCCGGCCTGACCTCGAAATCGATGTCCTCGACTGGCACAACCGGCAGCAGCAGCTCGGGCCGCGACGGTGCGGCGAACGGCAGCTCGGCGCGCGGCAGCCAGTGCACCACTTGCATGGCGGAAAGGTAGGCGCGGCGACGGGGTTCGGTCAGCAAGGGGCGGATATCCGAGGGGGTGAAGGCAATTGGGCATTCTAACGTGTACGCCGTGGTTTTTGCAGCGCCTATCAGACCGAGCGCCGCGCGGGCGGCGCTCGATCTCACGAGTGCCACTAGAACAACGACATACACCCACAAACCTAAAGGTTATCTCTCATTACAGACCAAGGGGTAAAAACCACCCCCGCGAATGCAGTACAATCGCCCCCTTTTTCTTGGCAACGAGTCGAAGCCAATGATCGAACCCAAGCGCGTCCTGCGCGCCCTAGCCGAACACTGGGCCCTGATCGAGCCGCTGTGCGAGCGTTTCGACCAGGGCACCCTGAGCCTGGTCGAACTGCGCCAGCATGTGGCCCGCCAGCAGCTCGAAAGCACCCCGCAGGACATCACCCAGCTACTCGACGTGTGGATCCGCCTGGATATCCTGGTCCCGGTGGCCAAGAGCCCGAACCGTTTCGAGCTCAACGCGCAGATCCACGACTTCCTCGCCTACCTGCGCCGCGAACACCGGCTGGGCCTGTGCCTGGAGATCGAAGCCTACTTGCGCCACCTGGAGCGCCTGGCCGGGCACATCCAGGATGCCTTCGACAACCGCGACAGCGACGACCTGGCACGCCAGCTGCGCCTGCTCGACATGCGTGTGCGCGATGTGCTGAAAAAGCTCGACAACGACGAGCAGGCACTGGTGGCCGTGGCCGAACGGGCCAAGACCAGCAACCGCCAGATTCCGCTGCGCCAACGATATGCCGAAGTGCTGGCCACCTGGGACGAGTACGTCGAGCCGATGATCCAGCTGGTCAACGCCGACGGCGCCTTCGAACAGGGTGTACGCAAGGTCGAGACCGTGCTGCTGAAACTGCTGGGCGAACAGGCGCGCCTGGGCCACCTGGTCGACGACGACATGCTGCTGCGCACCCACGCGCGCATTCTGGAAATGCAGACCAGCGCCCAGTTGACCCTGCGCCACGCCCGCGAACTGCTGCTGCCGCTGCGCGAAGAAGCCCGCCGCCACAACGCCGTGACCCGCGGCGCTGCACTGGCCCTGTCGGTGATCCGGCGCAAGGGCATTGATGCCGTGCCGCAGGCGGCCATGCCGATGTTCACCCGCCCGCAAAGCACCTTCCTTGGCAGTGCCAGCCAGGTCGAGGCCTACGTTTACGCACTGGCCCGCTTCGAGCCCAAACCGGCGCGCTTCCCCAAAGCCCACAAGACCCAGTCCGGCGCCCTGCCCCGTGCCCCGCGCACGGTCAAGGAAATGGCCGAACGCTGCGAACAGGCCCTGCCACTGCCAGACTTGATGGTCTGGCTGCTGGAGCAGGAGCCCGAAGGCGCCACCGACGAGCTGCTGTACTGGTTCTCGCGCCTGTCGCGGGAAAAGCGCTTCAAGCGCGAACGCCTCGACCGCCGCGAATACACCACTCAGGAACATTTGGTCAGCCTGCATTCGTTCGCCCTGACCTCCAGCCGCGAAGACGCCCCTAGCGCGCCTACCGAACCCAACGCGAGCCCAGCCCATGCATCTTGATCTTTCCGAACTGTCCCAGCTCGCGCCGATCTTCCGCGAGCTGTTCAAAGGCTTCCACGTCAGCCGGCGCGACCCTGAGCTGTACGCCCAGCTGTCGAACTTCCAGGACCAGTACCGCACCCTGTTCAAGGCCCTGGGCTTCGAACTGGTGTGCGATACCCGTGGTTTCTATTACTTCGTGCCCGACATGACCGCCGCGCAGGTCAACAAGACCGCGCAGCGCCTGTCGCTGTTCACCTTCATCCTGGTCGAGCACCTTGCTGACCAGGGCCGCGACCCGATGGCCGTGCTCGATGGCGGCAGCATCGGTCGCGACGAACTGCCCTCGCTGCTGGACAAGTACCGCGACCTGTTCCTGCAGGCCGAAGTGCAGACCGTGGACGAGCTGGAAGAAAAAATCCTGCGCCGCATGACCCAACTCGGCTTCGCCCATGAGGAAGGCGGCATCTACCGCTTCCTGCCGCCCATGCATCGCTTCCTCGATGTGTGCCTTTCGGTGCAGCAGGACCGCGACCTGGCCGCCACCCTGCACAGCGCCCTGCCGCTGCCGACCCCGGTACTGGTCGAGGAAGAAAGCGCCGAAGAACTCAACCGTACCGACGACCCGCTCGACCTCACGCCTTTCCAGGGCGAGGAAAGCGAAGAGGACGCCCTGGCCCGGGCCATCCGCGAAGAGCAACAGGAGATTGACGCATGAGCCAGGAACGCTACGGCATCCGCCGCTTCGCATTGCTCAACACCGCCGGCTACAGCCTTGGCCTGTTCCCGCTGGAGCACCCGCTGTCGGTATACGGCGCCAACAACCTGGGTAAATCGGCATCGATCAATGCCCTGCAGTTCCCGATCCTGGCACGTATGTCGGACATGAGTTTCGGCAAGTACAGCCTTGAGCAGTCGCGCCGCTTCTACTTCGCCAGCGACACGTCGTACATTCTTTGCGAACTGAGCCTGCCCCACGGCCCGCACGTGATCGGTGTGGTCGGGCGCGGCCCGGGTGGCGGTTTCGGCCACCAGTTCTTCGCCTACAAAGGCGAACTGGACCTGGCCCACTACCAGAAGAACGACACCTGCCTGCGTCAGAAAGAGCTGTTCACCAACCTTGAACGCCTGGGGTTCAAGGCTTACGAACTGAAGCCGGACGAACTGCGCCGGCTGCTGGTGGGCGGACACACTTCGGTGCCGCTGGACCTGACCATGATCCCGCTGCGCTCCACCAGCGAGCAAAGCCTGAAAACCTTCCGCGCGCTGTTCATCAACCTGCTGCACATGCGTGAGATCACCGCCGCCAAGCTCAAGCAGCTGTTCCTCGACGCCTTCGAGCACAGCCTGCGCTCGGGCAGCGTCGACTACATCGCTGCGTGCGAGGAAGCCTTCCGCGACGTACGCCGCATGGAGCAGGACTACAACGCCCTGGTGGCTGCCGGCCCGTTGGTCGAGGCCCTGGCCGGTGGCGTGGCCCAGCGCGACATCCTGCGTGGCAAGCTGCACCGCATTTCGCCTGTGCTCGACACCCTGCTGGGCACCTGGCAGGAATACGCCATGGCGCGCAAGGAAGAGCTGGTCATCCAGTCCGAGCACTACCGTGGCGAGCAGGACCGCCTGCAGAACGACCAGCGTGGCGGCACCCAGGAGCTGATGCGCCTGGAGCGTGAAATTACCGGTATCCAGCGCTGGCTAGGCGAGCTGTCGGTGCTCAAGCACCGCTTTGCGCTGGTCGATGACGTCAAGGTACTGGAGCAGCAACTGCTGGCGGCCAAAGACGCCCACGACGAGCTGGCCGGCGCGCTGGCCCAGTCACGGCAGTTCAGTGCCGAAGACCTCGACGAGCGCGTACGCGACCTGGAAAAACGCCTGAAGCAGGTCAAGCAGCAGCTGGATCACGCTGACAACAACAGCTATGCCCGCCTGCGCGAGGAGTTCTCGCAGCAGGACGTCGACCGCCTGATGCGCCTGTTCAACGGTGCGCTGTTCAGCCTGCCGCTGGGCGACCGCGGCATCGAGCTGGACGACAGCGACCTGTGGGTAAAATCGCTGGAAGCGGTGCTCGACGGCTTCAAGGGCGAGCGCTTCGAGGCCCCGGGCCTGGCCATCGACCTGACCCACATCGACCCACCGGCCCTGCAGGCCCTGGCCGACCGCGCCGCCCTGCGCGACCAGAAAGAGCGCCTGGAAAAAGAACTCAAGCAGCTCAAGACCCAGCAGGCCGTGGCCGCCGACCGCTCCGCGTCCAAAGCGCAGACCGAAACCCTGTACCAGGAAGTGCTGGACGCGCAGAAGGCGCTGGAAGACTTCCGCCGTAGCCAAACCCTCACCGCCGAAGAGCCCGAGAAGCTGGAACAGCTCTCGCAGCTGGAAGCGGCCCAGGACGAACTCAAGCGCTCCAGCGACGCCTTCACCGAGCGCGTCCAGCAGCTGTCAGCCAAGTTGCAACTGGTCGGCCGTCAGCTCGGCGACCTCGAGTCCAAGCAGCGCACGCTGGAAGACGCCTTGCGCCGTCGCCAGCTGCTGCCGGCCGACCTGCCCTACGGCACGCCATACATGGAAGCCATCGACGACTCGATGGACAACCTGCTGCCGCTGCTCAATGACTACCAGGACAGCTGGCAAGGCCTGCAGCGGGTGGACAACCAGATCGAGGCGCTGTACGCCCAGGTGCGCCTCAAAGGCGTGGCCAAGTTCGACAGCGAAGACGACATGGAACGCCGCCTGCAACTGCTGGTGAACGCCTACGCGCACCGTACCGACGAAGCCCTGACCTTGGCCAAGGCACGCCGCGCTGCGGTCACCGACATCGCCCGAACCCTGCGCAACATCCGCAGCGACTACGACAGCCTCGAGCACCAGCTGGCCCTGTTCAACCGCGAGATCAACAAGCGCCAGGTGTCCAACCTGGAAAGCTTCCGCGTGGTACTGGCGCCGAACAAGGAAGCGCTCAAGCACATCGACCAGATTATCCACAGTGCCGGCCAGTACGAAGAAGGCGAAACCCTGTCGGTCTTCGACCTGACCCAGAGTGCCGATCAGGACAACAAGAACGAAGAGGCCAAGGAGTACCTGGCACGGCTGGTGGCGGCCAACCACAACCAGCTGGGCCTGAAGGACCTGTTCGAACTGGCGTTCGAGATCACCAAGGTCAATGGCCAGCCGATCATCCACGCCGACATCGACGGTGCGGCGTCCAACGGCACCACCATGACCATCAAGGCGCTGACCAACATGTACCTGTTGCTGCACCTGATGGACCGTGACCTGGCCGGGCGCATTCGCCTGCCGTACTACCTGGACGAAGCGGCAGACATCGACGAACGCAACCAGGCGGCACTGCTGGAGACCAGCCAGCAACTGGGCTTCGTGCCGATCCTGGCGAGTGTGAAACCACAGGTCTCGGCGCACGTTGCGATCGACCTGGAAGGTGGCAGCGGGCCGAACGGCATCTACATCGACGAGGCGGACTGGAAGTTCATCAGCCGGCTGGATGAAGTGAAAGCGGTTGTGCGTGAGGATCAGGCCGAGGAGCTGGCCTGAGATAGCCGGGGCCGCGTTGCGGCCCATTCGCGGGTAAACCCGCTCCTACGGCGGCCTGTGTCCAATCACCGATGCGCACGACGGCCTGTGTCCAACCACCGAGCGTATGTAGGCGCGGGTTTACCCGCGAATACGGTGGCGGCGGCAACGGTGAACGGCGGGTGGAAATTGGCCAGCAGGCCCGGCCCTTTCGCGGGTGAACCCGCTCCTACGGCGGCCTGTGTCCAACCACCGAGCGTATGTAGGAGCGGGTTTACCCGCGAATACGGTGGCGGCGGCAACGGTGAACGGTTGGTGGAAATTGGCCAGCAGGGCCGGCCCTTTCGCGGGTGAACCCGCTCCTACACGACGGCCTGCGCCCAACCACCGATGCGTACGACGGCCTGTGTCCAACCACCGAGCGTATGTAGGCGCGGGCTATCAATGAGCCCAAGGCAGGATCGGAATGGCAGTCACCGCATTCTGCGGGCTGCCTTCGATCATGCGGTCGCTGTACACCAGGTACACCAGCGTATTGCGCTTCTTGTCGAGAAAACGCACCACCTGCATGGTCTTGAACACCAGCGAGGTGCGCTCCTTGAACACTTCCTCGCCATCTTTGAGCTCACCCTTGAAGTTGATTGGCCCGACCTGACGACAGGCAATCGATGCCTCCGCCCGGTCCTCGGCCAGCCCCAAGCCCCCCTTCACTCCGCCAGTCTTGGCACGTGACAGGTAGCACGTCACGCCCTCAACCTTAGGGTCATCGAACGCCTCGACCACAATGCGGTCGTTCGGCCCGAGGAACTTGAACACGGTGGACACCTGGCCGATCTCTTCGGCGCCAGCCAACATCGGCAGCACGCACGCTGCCACCGCGATTACGCTCTTCAGCAGGCTCATACCAGCACCAGGTTGTCGCGGTGTACAAGTTCCGGCTCGGCGCTATAGCCAAGGATCGACTCGATGGCTTCGGACGACTGACCAATGATCTTCTGCGCCTCCAGGGCGCTGTAGTTGGCCAGGCCGCGAGCCACTTCAACACCGTCCGGACCGACGCACACCACCATCTCGCCACGACGGAAGCTACCCTGCACTGTCTTCACGCCAACCGGCAGCAAGCTCTTGTTGGCCTGACGCAGCGCTTGCACGGCACCGGCATCCAGCACCAAGGTGCCACGGGTTTGCAGGTGACCGGCCAACCACTGCTTGCGCGCAGCGAGCATGCCGCGCTCAGGGGACAGCAAGGTGCCCAGGCGCTCGCCCGCCTTCAGACGGTCCAGCACGCGCTCGATGCGGCCACCGATAATGATGGTGTGGGCACCGGAACGGGCAGCCAGGCGCGCCGCACGCAGCTTGGTCTGCATGCCGCCACGGCCCAGGGCACCACCGGTACCACCGGCCACGGCATCCAGCGAGGGGTCGTCGGCACGGGCTTCGTAGATCAACTGCGCCTCGGGGTTGTTGCGCGGGTCGGCATCGAACATACCATCGCGGTCGGTGAGGATCACCAGCAGGTCGGCCTCGACCAGGTTGGCCACCAGCGCCGCCAGGGTGTCGTTGTCGCCAAAGCGGATCTCGTCGGTGACCACGGTGTCGTTTTCGTTGATCACCGGCACCACACCCAGATCGACCAAGGTGCGCAGGGTGCTGCGGGCATTCAGGTAACGCTTGCGGTCGGACAGATCGTCATGGGTCAGCAGGATCTGCGCGGTGTGCTTCCCGTGCTCCCCGAAGCTCGACTCCCAGGCCTGCACCAGGCGCATCTGGCCGAGCGAGGCAGCCGCCTGCAGCTCGTTCATCGCACTCGGTCGCTTGGTCCAGCCCAGCTGGCTCATGCCGGCAGCCACGGCCCCGGAGGAGACCAGTACCAACTCCACGCCTGCCTCACGCAGCGCGACCATCTGCTCGACCCAAACGGCCATTGCACCGCGGTCGAGGCCCTTGCCATCGGCGGTCAGCAGAGCACTGCCAATCTTAACGACCCAGCGCTTGGCGCCCGTCACCTTGCTTCGCATCTTCTTCCAACCTATGTCGAATCTGTAGATACCGTGGATACAAAAACGCCGCTCCAGAGAGCGGCGTTTAGTGTACTGCAACCGATCAGTCGCGCACGTAAATGATTTCCGGACCGTCTTCGTCGTCCTCGAAATCATCGTCCCAACCGTCATCGTCGCCAATGTCGTGCACGCTCTTGACGCCGGTACGGCGCAAGGTACGGGCGTCGTCCAGGGCCTGCAACTGGGCACGGGCTTCGTCTTCGATACGCTGGTCGAGGTCGGCCAACTCTTCGGCGTAGGCCGGGTCGTTGGCCAGGCGGTCGGCGCGGTCTTCAAGGTAGCGCATCAGGTCGTGGCTGAGCTTGTCGGTGCCCTGCTTGGAAATAGCCGAGATCACGTAGACCGGGCCTTCCCACTCCAGACGATCGATCACTTCCTGCACACGCTCGTCGCGCTCGTCGTCCATGACCATATCGGCCTTGTTCAGCACCAGCCAGCGCTCACGCTCGGCCAGCGACGGGCTGAAGCGGGTCAGCTCGTTGACGATGACTTCGGCGGCATCGGCCGGGCTGCTTTCGTCCAGCGGCGCGATGTCCACCAGGTGCAGCAGCACGCGCGTACGCGCCAGGTGCTTGAGGAAGCGGATACCCAGACCGGCACCTTCAGAGGCGCCTTCGATCAGGCCGGGGATGTCGGCGATGACGAAGCTCTTCCAGCGGTCGACGCTGACCACGCCCAGGTTTGGCACCAGGGTAGTGAACGGGTAGTCGGCGACTTTCGGCTTGGCGGCCGAGACCGAACGGATGAAGGTACTCTTGCCAGCGTTCGGCAAGCCCAGCAGGCCGACGTCGGCCAACACCTTCATTTCCATCTTCAGGTCACGCTGCTCACCCGGTTTGCCTGGGGTGGTCTGGCGCGGTGCACGGTTGGTGCTCGACTTGAAACGGGTGTTGCCCAGCCCGTGCCAGCCACCTTGCGCGACCATCAGCTTCTGGCCGGGGGTAACCAGGTCACCGATCACTTCCTGTGTGGAAGCATCGATCACGGTGGTGCCGACCGGCACGCGCAGGAACAGGTCTTCACCCTTCTTGCCGGTGCAGTCAGTGCTACCGCCGTTGGAGCCACGCTGGGCTTCATGGTGACGGGTGTAGCGGTAGTCGACCAGGGTGTTCAGGTTTTCGTCGGCAATCATGTACACCGAGCCACCGTCACCGCCGTCACCGCCGTTAGGGCCGCCGTTCTCGATGAACTTCTCGCGACGGAAGCTCATGCAACCGTTGCCACCGTCACCGGCCTTGACCCGAATGGATACTTCGTCAACAAACTTCATTAAAACCGCCTCTCGTCGGTAGACGAGCTGAATGACTCAAAAACATGAGGCTCTTGCAAAAATGAGCGCGGCGGCCCCGTACGACCGTAGAAACCAACGCCGGCAACCCAGACAAACAGCTTTGCAAGAGGCTCACCACAAACGAAAAAGCCCCGTCGCATGACGGGGCTTCTGGAGCGACGTCGCGATTAAGCGGCGACGATGCTCACGTAACGGCGCATGAACTCGCCTTTCTTCTCGAACTTGATCACGCCTTCGATCTTGGCGAACAAGGTGTGGTCCTTGCCCATGCCAACGCCGTAGCCAGCGTGGAATTCGGTACCGCGCTGACGGACGATGATGTTGCCTGGCTTGATAACCTGGCCGCCATACATCTTCACGCCAAGGCGTTTAGATTCTGAGTCGCGACCGTTACGAGTACTACCACCAGCCTTCTTGTGAGCCATGGTTCAATTCTCCAAATAAATTCAGGGGATCTAGGGGATTAAGCCTGGATGCCGGTGATTTTGATCTCGGTGAACCACTGGCGGTGGCCCATACGCTTCATGTGGTGCTTACGACGACGGAACTTGATGATGCGAACCTTGTCGTGGCGGCCTTGCGAAACGACTTCGGCCACTACTTTAGCGCCAGCAACAACTGGAGCACCGATGGTGACTTCTTCACCGTTGGCGACCAGCAGAACGCGATCGAAGGTCACGGATTCGCCAGTGGCGACTTCCAGTTTTTCGATCTTGAGGAATTCACCTTCAGCGACTTTGTACTGCTTGCCGCCGGTAACGATTACTGCGTAAGACATGGTATTTCTCCGATAATCCTGCTCACCCAGCGCTTTATATGATGAGTATTGGCTGGCATGGCTGCACAGGGCTGGAACGGCCCGGCGCAATTGCGTAAGGCAGGTGCTGCCCAGGAAGTTAGGGTGCGCGATTGTACGCAACCGCGGTTTTGCTTGCAAGTGCCGCCCCCGGCCTGCGGGCACCGCGCCTTGACACACCGGGACCTGCGACCTAGCATGCCGCGCAACCTCACTGGAGCAGCCGATGCAACCCCAAACCTTCTACCGCGCGGTGGCTGATGATTTCAGCGCCGTCGACGAGATCATCAAGAAGCAGCTGACCTCGCGCGTGCCGCTGGTATCGAAGATCGGCGACTATATCACGTCCGCCGGTGGCAAGCGCCTGCGTCCCCTGCTGGTACTGCTGTGTGGCAAGGCCTTGGGCCGCGAAGGCGACGACCTGCGCCTGCTGGCCGCCACCATCGAGTTCCTGCACACCGCCACCCTGCTGCACGACGACGTTGTCGACATGTCCGGCATGCGCCGTGGCCGCTCTACTGCCAATGCCCTGTGGGGCAACGCGCCGAGCGTGCTGGTGGGCGACTTCCTTTATTCGCGCTCGTTCGAAATGATGGTCGAACTGGGCTCGATGCCGGTCATGCAGATTCTGTCCAAGGCCACCCGGGTGATTGCCGAAGGTGAAGTGCTGCAACTGTCGCGCGTACGCGACGCCAGCACCACCGAGGAAGTCTACATGGAGGTCATTCGCGGCAAGACGGCGATGCTGTTCGAAGCGTCTACCCACAGTGCTGCGGCACTGGCCCAGGCCACCGACGAGCAGCGCGAAGCCCTGCGTACCTTTGGCGACCATCTGGGCGTGGCCTTCCAACTGGTCGACGACCTGCTGGACTACAAGGGTGACTCGCAGACCCTGGGCAAGAACGTCGGTGACGACCTGGCCGAGGGCAAACCTACCCTGCCACTGATCTACACCATGCGCGAAGGCACTGCCGAGCAGGCGGCGCTGGTACGCCAGGCGATCCAGAAGGGTGGCCTGGAAGATCTGGAACAGATTCGCGTCGCGGTCGAAGAGTCGGGCGCGCTGCAGTACACCGCCGAGCTGGCGCGCGATTACGTGAAGCGTGCCATCGCCTGCCTCGAAGTGCTGCCTGCCAGTGAATACCGGGATGCGCTGGTTGAACTGAGCGAGTTTGCGGTCGCGCGTACGCACTGACAGACCGAGTCGCCTTCATTCGCGGGCAAGCCCGCTCCTACACCATTTGTGGGAGCCGGCTTGCCCGCGATGCTTTTTGTCCGGACATAATCACTTCCGGGAAATTACCTTTTACAATGTGGGCTTTTAACCGCCCGTCTGTTTGTTTGAGGAACCGAAGTGAGCACTCTGCCACCCTGCCCAAAATGCAACTCCGAATACACCTATGAGGATGGCACTCAGCTGATCTGCCCTGAATGCGCCCACGAGTGGTCGGCCGGCGGCGATGCCGAGGCGGCCAGTGACGAGGTGGTGAAAAAGGATTCGGTCGGCAACATCCTGCAAGACGGTGACACCGTCACCGTGATCAAGGACCTCAAGGTCAAGGGTTCGTCCCTGGTGGTCAAGGTTGGCACCAAGGTCAAGAACATCCGCCTGTGCGACGGCGACCACGACATCGACTGCAAAATCGACGGCATCGGCGCCATGAAGCTGAAGTCCGAGTTCGTCCGCAAAGTTTGATCAGGCAAAAAAACGGCAATTGGCGCTTGCTATTCTGGTAATAAGAATTATTCTCATTGGAATTGCTGTCCAAGGAGAATCGCCATGACTTATCTGATCGACGCCTGGCTGGAACGCCCTCACCCCTACCTGCGCATTCTTCATCGGGAAACCGGCGAAGTGTGCGCGGTGCTTGAAGAAGAAGCCCTCGACGAACTGCGTGACCAGGGTGACCTGGACATGAGCGGGCTGAATTCGAGTGAGCCGGGGGTGCTCAAGGAACTGGTACGGAATCTGTTTCTGTTCTGCTATGCGCGGGCATTGCGCCCTGAGGGGACAGACTGGAATTGAGGCCGGCAGGGCCGGCCTCTAGGGCATTACAGAACGTCGAGCAGCTCGACGTCGAACACCAGTACGCTGTGCGGCGGGATGCTGCCAACGCCTTGGGCGCCGTAAGCCAGCTCGCTTGGCACGTACAGGCGCCATTTGCTGCCAGCGTTCATCAGCTGCAGGGCTTCGGTCCAGCCAGCGATCACGCCGCCGACCGGGAATTCAGCCGGCTGGCCACGCTCGTAGGAGCTGTCGAACACGGTGCCGTCGATCAGGGTGCCGTGGTAGTGCGTACGCACGTTGTCTTCGCGGGTCGGCTTGGCGCCTTCGCCAGCGGTCAGCACTTCGAACTGCAGGCCCGAAGCCAGCGTGGTGATGCCTTCACGCTTGGCGTTCTCGACCAGGAACTCCTTGCCAGCAGCAGCGGCGGCTTCGGCCTTGGCTGCAGCTTCGGCTTGCATCACCTCACGGATGACCTTGAAGCTGGCCGACAGGTCGGCTTCGCTGACGCGGCTGTCGGCACCGTTGAAGGCGTCGGTCAGGCCGGCCAGGATGGCTTCCAGGCTAACGCCTGGTGGCGGGTTGTCGCGCAGCTGGCCGCCCAGCTGACGGCCGATACCGTAGCTGACGCGCGTTTCGTCGGTAGACAGGTTGAGTTCGGACATTGTCGTGCTCCACTGCAGGGCGCAATGCAGCCGCGCCCTTGATAAAAAGGGCGAGCAGCCTAGCACACTGGGGCGCTGCGAGCAGCTACCAGGCCGAACGCTGGGAAATCGGCACCTTCAGGTCTTCTTCCGGGTGCGTACCCATGCCGCACATTTCGTCCTGCACCGACCAGTGCACCAGGTTCATCGAGAGCAAGGGGATGGTTTGCAGCAACTTGCGCGCATCTTCCACCGAGTGCACGCGCAAGCGTTCACCGCGGGTATCGGACAGGGGGTGAGGATGGCCTTTGACCCGAGCCTCGAGCAGGTAGTCACCGCCTTCGATGGCGATCAGGTTCAGTTCGTCGACATGGCCAGCCCTGGCCTCGGTATTGAGCTGATGCAGGTTCATGAGAGCACCTCGCGATGGGAACCACGCATGAGAGCTCATTTTTTGTACAGGAAGGGAGAATGCGCAAGGCATGACTGACGCCACTCGTCAGTTGAGCCTCGATCTCTGTGGGAGCGGGCGAGCCCGCGAAGCAGGCCACGCGGTGGCTGGCACCGGCTTTGCCGGTGTTCGCGGGCATGCCCGCTCCCACAGGAGCTGCAGTGAGGCCTGGCGGGACTCAGTGCTTGGTCAGCTTGTCCAGGTAGCCCATGCAGAACGCCGAGACCACGAAGGTCATGTGGATGATCACGTACCACATCAGGTAATCGGTGGAGATGTTCTGCGCATCCATGAACACCCGCAGCAGGTGAATGGACGAAATCGCCACGATCGACGCGGCAACCTTCATCTTCAGCGACGAGGAGTCCATCTTGCCCAGCCAGTTGAGCTTTTCCTTGCTTTCATCAATGTCCAGCTGCGAGACGAAGTTTTCGTAACCGGAAATCATCACCATCACCAGCAGGCCACCGACCAGCGACATGTCGATCAGCGACAGGATCACCAGGATCAGGTCGGCTTCGCTGAGGGCAAAGACGTTGGGCAGGACGTGGACCACTTCCTGGAAGAATTTCAGCGCCAGGGCCAGCAGGCCGAGGGACAGGCCGAAGTAGATCGGGGCGAGCAGCCAGCGCGAGGCGTACATCGCATTTTCGAGGATACGTTCCATGGAGGGTTTTGAGACTCGTCAGGTGACTGAAAAACGACGGCGAGTATAGCCAGCCACCTGTTACAGCAAAAGCCCGGGGGCTGCTCCGCAGCCTGATCGCGACACAAGGCCACACTCCCACAGCAAGGCGATGCTTTACCTGTGGGAGCGGCCTTGTGTCGCGATGGGCCGCAAAGCGGCCCCGGCATTCTTCAGGTCTCAGGATGAAACTGGTAATCCCCCAGGTTGCGACACCGCTCACCATTGATCCGCCGCAACTGCGCCTGCAAATGCAAACACCAGATCTGCGGGTCCTCGGCCACCTGGTACCCATGCAGGGTCAGGCTGTCGACAATGGCATTGAGCACCGACTCGGCCACCAGTGGCCCATGAAACGGGCCCTGCGCCTTGATCGCGGAGGGTTGTTCACCGGCCATGCCGGCGGCGAACAGCAACGTCCACATGCCGTTGTCACCGGCCAGCGGGCGGATGCTGCATTCGATACGGGTCACCAGGCCCAGGCACTGGCGTGTGAGGCTGAGGTTGCGCATGGCCGCGTCCCCTCCAATGAGCCTTGTTCAGCCCGAAACCCTCAGGCTGTTTCCATCCTGAACGCTGTACCGTCCTTAAGTTCCAGCATAGAGGAACAGTACAGAAAGATGGAAAACTGGCGCTAAACGGTAGCACATCGCCGCCAGCGCCAGTTTATTGACTCAGGCCGGTTTGGCCTGGGCAATTACCTCTTCCAGGCGTTCCTTTTCTGCCTTCTCGATGTCTTCCTCGCTGATCATCTCGGCAATTTCACGCAGGCGCTCCACCACCCGAGCGTTGACGCTACCCTCGGTGAACAGCCCCTTGTCGTCGAGTACCCCGGCCTCCTCGCCCACCAGCAGGCTCAGCGCCTCATCAGCCTGGCTGACCGCGTAGACGTGGAACATGCCGTTCTCCACCGCCTGCAACACGCGCTCGTCAAGCATCAGGGTGGCGACGTTGGCACGCGGAATGATCACCCCCTGCTCGCCGGTCAGGCCACGCGCCTCGCAGAGGCGGAAGAAGCCCTCGATCTTCTCGTTCACCCCACCCACCGCCTGCACTTCACCGAACTGGTTGATGGAACCTGTGATGGCGAAGCACTGCTTGAGCGGCGTGCGCGACAAGGCCGAGATCAGCGTGCAGGCTTCGCCCAGCGAGGCGCTGTCGCCGTCCACGTAGCCGTAGGACTGCTCCAGGGCGATGCTCGCGGAGATCGCCAGCGGGAACTCCTGGGCATAGCGGCTGCCCAGGTAACCGGTGAGGATCATCACCCCTTTGGAGTGGATCGGCTGGCCAAGGTTGACCTCACGCTCGATATCGACAATACCGCTGCCGCCGGGGTAGACGGTGGCCGAAATACGCGCGGGCATGCCGAACGCCGAGTCACCCACTTCCAGCACGGTCAGGCCGTTGCACTTGCCGATGGCCGCGCCTTCTGTGTCGATCAGGATGATGCCGGCGAGCATGTCGTCCAGCACCCGTTGCGACACACGGCCGGTACGGGTGGCCTTGGCCTTGAGCGCACGCTCGATGTGGCCTGCGTCGGTCATTTCGTCACTGGCCAGCTGGCGAATGAAATCAGCCTCGCTGACCAGCTGGAACAGGTCGCCGATACGCGCCGACAGGCGTGACTGGTTTTCAGCCAGACGCGCACTGTAGGTGGCCAGACGCGCCACCGCGTCACTGGTCAGCGGCGCCATGCCCTCTTCGTTGGTGCGGGTGCGCAACAGCTGGGCGAACTGCTCCAGGTTCTCGTCGACCATCGGCATGTCTTCATCGAAGTCCACCAGCACGCGGAACATCTCCTGGAAGTCCGGGTCGTGGTCCTGCAGCGCGTAGTACAGCTGGCGCGAGCCGATGATCACCAGCTTGACGTTCAGCGGAATCACCTGCGGCTGCAGGCTGACAGTGGCAACACGGCCCAGCTCACCGATCGGCGACTCCATCTTCAGCTTGCGCGACTGCAGCGCACGCTTGAGCGCGTCCCATACGAACGGCTCGCCCAGCATTTTCTCGGCTTCCAGAATCAGGAAGCCGCCGTTGGCCCGGTGCAGCGCGCCTGGGCGCAGTTGGCGATAGGAGGTATACAGCGCACCTTGGTCGGTGCTGTATTCGATACGGCCAAACAAATTGTCGTAGGTCGGGTGCGGCTCGAACACCACCGGCGCACCACCGTCAGCGTGATGGCCCACCACCAGGCTGGGCGCGTACTGCTCTTCGAGCAGCTTGCGGGCCACGGCGTCGGACTTGCTGTCATCGACCAGTTGCTCGACCAACGTACGCAACAGGTTCAATTGCACCGATTGCAGGTAGGCGCACACCGCCGCGTTTTCGGCGTACTTTTCCGACAGCGGCGCCAGCAACGGCTGCAGTGCCAGGGTGATGGTTTCTTCGTTGAGCTGGCGCAGCTGGTTGTTCGATTCGCGCTTCCATTGCGGCAGGCTGGCCAGCTCCTCGTTGAGGCGCTCCTCAAGCAGGGCAATGTCCTCGTGGAACTGCTCGCGCACCTCCTCCGGCAGTTGGGCAAATTCAGCTTCATCCAGCGCCTTGCCATCAGCCATCGGCGTGAAGGCGACGTTGCTGGCATCGCGGTACAAGGCCACGTCCTTTTCCAGCGACGCGCGCTCGATCACATCCAGAGCACGGTCATAACGCTGGTTGAAAGCGCGGTCGATGGCGCCCTTCTTCTGCTGGTAGGACGGGTGTTCGAACACCGCCGGGAACGTCGACAGCAGGTTGTCGATCAATCCGCCCATGTCGCTGATGAACTCGGCGGCGCTTCCGGACGGTAGCTCCAGTGCACGTGGTTCACGGGTGTCGTCGAAGTGGTTGACGTAGACCCAGTCGGCCGGGGTCTGCTGGCGTTTGCCCTCGGCCTTGAGGTAGCGCTTGACGAACGAGAAGCGCCCGGTGCCGGGCTCGCCCATCACATACACATTGTAACCAGGACGCGGCATGGCCACGCCAAACTGCAGGGCCTCGACAGCACGTTCCTGGCCCAGAACTCCGCGAAACGGCTCCAGATCGTCGGTATGGGTAAAAGCAAACTGCTCGGGGGAGAAACGCCGGGTCAGGGCTTCAGGCGCAAGACGCAGGCGCGCAGCGACAGGATCGGGCATTGGGTTTCCTTACTTCGGCGGGCAGATACGCAGCATTCTGGCGCTGCCCGCGCGCGCCTTGCAAGGCTCCACGGGACTTTATGTCGCAGCCGGTGCAGTCCTGTGACAGCAAATTTTTCGCAATCAACAACGCAACCTTTAGATCGTGCCTAAACTCCAAGCTGCGCGGGTGGGTGAAAAGCTTTCCCGACCTGGCAACCGAGTTGCCAGAAACCCTGACCCTTGGTTAAGACAAAGAGAACAAATGCTATGAAACGGATTCTTCTGGGTACTCTGTTCACCGTGGTCTCGCTGAACGCCATGGCCGAAGCGCCTGGCGGCCCGAACTGCGGCTGGGGCAACATGCTGTTCGAAGGCCAGCGCGGCACGCCGGCACACTTCCTGGCTTCTACCACCAACGGCACCTCCGGTAACGCCACCTTCGGCATGACCTCCGGCACCAACGGCTGCTCGACCAAGGCTTCGCTGACCTACGGCGGCAAGTCCTGGTTCGCCATGAACGGCATGATGAACGAGCTTTCCGAAGACATGGCCATGGGCCAGGGCGAAGCACTGACCACCTATGCCGTCGTTCTCGGCGTAGCACCGGAGGACCGCAGCTACTTCAACTCGGTCACCCACCAGCACTTCAACCAGATCTTCAGCAGCGCCGACGTCACTGCCGAAACTGTCCACAGCAACACCCTGGCCGTTCTGAAGAGCGACCCCCGCCTGGCCAAATACGCTACCGAGGCCTAAGCACAGCTGCTCCCGCCCCACCCGGGGCGGGTTTCGCCTTTTTCGGCATCGTCAAGAAGTAGTTGCCCGATATGCTCAAACGCCTCGCTGCCCTGGCGCTGTGTGCCTGCGCCCCTGTTCATGCCGCCCCCCTGCTGGATCCAGGCCGTCTCCAGCAATTGGCCAATACCCCCTACTGGCTCGCCATTGGACATTACGAAACCGCCAAGCTCGGCGGCTGGCGCAGCTATGTGGATGATGATGCGTTCTTCCTCGCCGAAGATGGCGCGCACCATCCGGACCAGGAACTCAAGGCCACGGTCGCTGCGCTGTATGCCCCGGCCAGTCTCGGTGACAAGCACGCCCAGTGCGTATTCCCCGCGCGCACCCGCTGGCTGCGCGAACAGCTCGACCTGCAAGACTTGCCACAACCGGACTGCCAGGAATTCAAGACCTGGTACCAGTCGATCGACCCGCACAGCGCCGCGTTGATCTTCCCGGCAGCCTACCTGAACAGCCCGTCGTCGATGTTCGGGCACACCCTGCTGCGCATCGACCAGTCCAACACCCGCAGCGACGACACCACGCTGCTGAGCTACGCCATCAACTTCGGTGCCTATATCGAAGGCAGCGACAACAGCATCCTGTACGCCTGGAAAGGCCTGATGGGTGGCTACCCGGGGCTGTTCGCGCTGATGCCCTACCAGGAAAAACTGTCCGAATACCGCAGCCTGGAAAACCGCGACCTGTGGGAATACCAGCTGGACCTGACCCCCGAAGAAACCGGACGTATGGTCGAGCATGTGTGGGAGCTGAAGCAGATCCAGTTCGACTACTTCTTCTTCGACGAAAACTGCTCGTATCGCCTGCTGGAGCTGCTGCAAGTGGCCCGGCCGAGCCTGGACCTGACGTCTCAGTTCCCGCTGACCGCCATTCCCACCGACACGGTAAAAGCCGTGAAGCAATCCGGCCTGGTCGCCAGCGAAACCTACCGCCCCTCTCGCGAACGTGAATTGCTGGCCAGGGCCGAGCCACTCGCCCCCAACGAAAAGCGCCAGGTGCTGGCTGTAAGCGCCGACACTGCGCAATTGCA
The DNA here is from genome assembly GCF_046230975.1 of Pseudomonas sp. KCJK9058. Taxonomy (NCBI): domain Bacteria; kingdom Pseudomonadati; phylum Pseudomonadota; class Gammaproteobacteria; order Pseudomonadales; family Pseudomonadaceae; genus Pseudomonas; species Pseudomonas sp. KCJK9058. Next base: position 1,862 of record NZ_JBJJLR010000039.1, on the reverse strand, counting down.
AAGCCCTGAATTCCAGGCCCTGCCTCGCGAACGCCAAGCGTTGGTGCAAGATGCCGCGTATCGTCTTGAGCGGTATCGGGCCAATGGCCAGGAACGCGATCCAGGGCAGGCCAAACGCAGCTTCGAGTTGCTGCGGGCGATCAACAGCAACCCGCCGCCGCCCCTGCAGATCGAGCGCCCCGGCCTGCCCGAGGATGGCCATGACTCGCGCACCTGGCAACTGGGCGTGGGCACCCGTGAAGACCGCGCCTACGCCGAATATGGCCTGCGCATGGCCTACCACGACCTGAATGACAACGCCTATGGCTTCCCGCTGGGCGCACAGATCGAAATCCTGCAATTGAAGCTGCGCCAGTACGAAGGAAACGATTGGCAGGTGCAGCGCCTGGACCTGGCCACCATCCGTTCACTGACACCCCGTAACGAGCTGCTCAAGCCTTGGTCATGGCAAGTGGCTGGGGGGCTGGAGCGGGTGCCGGGCAAGCATGATGACGAAGTGCTGGTGAGCCATGTGAATGGTGGCGCTGGCGGCACCTGGCAGCTGGCCGACGGTTTGCTGGGGTTTGCCTTGGGCACGGTGCGGGTCGAGCATCACAACGACTTCGCTCAGTTCATTGCCCCGGCGGCTGGCTTCAATGGCGGGCTGCTGTGGCGCAACGGGCTGGGCAACATGACGCTGGAGGCCAAGGGCGATTACTTCACCAACGGCGAAGTGCGACGCAGTGTGAGCCTGAACCAGCAGTGGGAGATCAGCCAGAACCTGGGGTTGCGGCTGAGTGCCTCGCGGGAATTCAGCCACTTGGCTACGGCGCAAAACGAGGTGATGCTGGAGCTGAAGTGGTATCACTACTGAGGCCGTTTTACGGCCTTTCGCGGGCACGCCCGCGAATTGGCCAGTTAAGCCAGCAAAGCAGTGTGACTGAACCAACTCTTTGACACTGTTTTGACACCTACCCGACAAACCGCCACCTAGACTTCCCATCATCAACTGGAGGGCTTTGTGGCTATGTCGCGGTACTGGTTTGGCGTGTGCATTGCGTTGTTGCTGTCAGGTTGCGAAACCACCCACGAGCAGATGGTCAGCCACGGTTACCCTCCTGCCTATGCGGATGGCTTCCAGGACGGCTGCAGCAGTGGCCGCCAGGCGGCCGGGCTGATGGTGGGCAACTTTCGCAAAAACGTACCGCGCTACCTGCACGAGCGTCAGTACGAAACCGGCTGGGACGATGGCTTCCGCCAGTGTCACGCCATGCAGAACAGCGAAGAACAGCGCCAATACCACGAGCGCTTCTGGGACCAGCGCGACCGCGAGTGGGAACAGGAAAAGGACCGCGGCGCTGCCAAGGCCTATCGCCACAATTGAGTCGCAAACGGACATTCCTTTAAACCGGCGGCCTGCCATGATGGTCTCATGCACAAGGAGGCCCTACATGAGCCGAGCATTCGTCAACGAAGACCAAGCCGCCGACCAGGCCGACCAGCCGGTCGAGCGGCGCATCAGCGAACAGCCCAACTATGTGACGGCCAGTGGCCTGCGCCAGCTGCAAACGCGGGTGGCCGAGCTGAATGCCTTGCGCAGCGAACTGCAGGCGCAGGGCGAACGGGGTGACAAGCAACGGCTGGCCGATACCGAGCGGGATCTGCGCTACTTCAGCGCGCGGGTGCAAAGCGCCCAGGTGGTACCGGCGGCGACTTCGCATAGCAAGGTCCGGATTGGTAGCCGGGTGCGGTTTGTCGACACGCATGACCAGGAGCAGGTGGTGCGGCTGGTAGGCGAGGATGAGGCGGATGCCGGGCACGGGTTGATCAACTGGGGTTCGCCACTAGGGCGGGCTTTGCTCGGGGCTGGGCCGGGGGATGGG